>WQTL01000453.1 GCA_009786275.1 Bacillota bacterium
CGGGGAGCTCCTCCCACACGGAGGAGCCTTGGGGATTAAGTATAAATGACAAGGCTTCCTCCACCTGCATATCCCGTTTACAGTTAATCCCCAAGGCTCCCTCCCGTGGAGGGAGCTCCCCGCCTCGGGCGGGGTGAGGAAGGTATCGCGGAGCGACGTATCTTGTGCGGCTCAAGTATCTTCCACATTCAAATCCTTCATCAGCGCCTCCACGCTGTCAAAGGGGCCGTGCAACCCTTTGCGTTGTTCTACATCGCTGATGGCCTGCAACGTAACGGCATTGGGGGTTTCATCACGCATTACCCCCTCCCAGTACCCCAGCTCCTCAAACCTTCGCCCCGTCTGGTGGTATAAATAGGTCTGCGTAACGAACGAAAGCGCCTGCATCTCTTTCTCCGGCAGGGTGAAGCGGAACGCGCGCTCCAATGGGGCCTCGCAGATGAACCGCATAGCCTCGCGCACCGGCGGGGTGAGCAATGCCTTGCCCTGCCCCGCGTCCGGCACGAGCACGCCCCGCGCGCAGTCTAAGTAAGCCCCATCGCCGGACAAATCCGGCATATAGCCGGCCAGGCACAGCAGCCGCAGTTCGACAACGGCTTTGAGCAGCCGCTGCGCACGCAGGCCGCCCGCCAGGAAATGCAGGGCGTTCAGGATCAAACGCAGGTGCTCCGGCGCGGGCTCCTCCTTCGGGCAGAGCTCCTCGCACAGCGCGGCGAAGTAGCCCGCCAGCGCCAGGCGCGACAGCTCCGAAGCCAGGCCCTCGAAGAACACCCCCCGGGCCTGCGCGCCCGTGACGACATAAGTATCCCGCCGCCGCGTGAGCTCCAGCTCGCCGTGGGCGAAGGGCTGGCAGGCGCCGTGCAGCGGGCTCTTTGGGCGCTTCGCGCCGTTGGCGAAGGCCCGCACCACGCCCAGCCGCTCAGTAAGCGCCGTGATCAGGCGGTCGTTTTCTTTGATTCCGGCGGCGCGCAGCACCAGCGCGGCTGTCTGCGTAGGACAAACCCCCTCCGCTGACCCCGGTGACGGCGTCGGCCCGGTTTTTCGCCGCCCGATAGCGCAGGTAGTCCTCCACCCGGCCCGAGGCCATAAAATCCGCCCACGCCCGGGACGGGTTGTTCTCGTTGCGGTTGGCCATTGCTGATCCTCCCATGCCTTTTCTATTAGCATGAGCATGGAGGGCGGATTCATGAATGGAAAAGAAAGGAAAAACTCATTCCCAGCCGAAGAAGGCATAGTATATATACCGAAACGGGGTCGTCAGGAAGTCCCAAATGCCCAACAGGAAATTAGCTATTCTCCAACCCAGCGTCGGCTTTAAGTAAACCTCAGCAGGATGGCTATCGGGCTTGAGCACCGCTCCATCCCCATTCCGCACTGTCCTAATATTGCATCTGTAGTACAGGGAGGAGCCATAACGTTTTGCTTCCGGGGGATAGGGAGGATAGAATGGATCCCCGGGCGAAAGGCGCAAGCTTTGCTGCGTCGCGCCCTGGATTTCTTCTGCCCGGATTTCTTCATATACACCATAACTCACCACGACCCATTGATATTCCACCGCCCAGCCTGCCGGGACATACATTTCAACGCTAAGCGTGAAGCTATCGCCATTGGTGATGGTTTGGCTTCGAGGCTGGGTGATGATATCCGGGAGGGGTTCTTCCGCCAAAACGGAAACGCCAAGGCCAACTGCCATAACGAATGCCAGCAGCAGGGCGAGCAGTTTTTTCGCGTGTTTCATGAAAACACAACCCCTTTCAATTAAATTTAAGTAAACGCTGACTCACCGGCCTGTAGGGGCGGCTGCCCACAGCCGCCCGCGCACAACTTGTTTCTGCGGGTTTCACATTTCCATCAGCCCCGCCAGCATCACGATCTCCACCCGCCCATTGGCGACATCCACGGCCTTCACCACGTCGTCAATCACGGGGATGAGGATCTCTTTCCCGGCGGGCGTTTTGATATGCCACACGTCGTTGGCCCCGGTCTGCGACACGTCGCTGATCGCGCCGTAGCGCAGGGCGGGGTCTGCCGCGTCAAAGACTTCGCAGCCCAGCAGCTCGGCGATGAAAAACTGCCCCTCCTCCAGCCGGGCGTCGGCGCGGCGGAAGAAGAGCGTCCTGCGCCCGAGGGCCTGCGCGGCCTCTGCGGAATCCACGCCCTCCAAACGCAGGAGGGCGACGTTCTTATGGGGACGCGCGCTCAATACACGCACGGGCCGCTGCCCCCGCGCGTCATAGTAGAGCACATCGAAGCCCGCGAAAAATTCCGGCGAATCGCACGCGGGATTGACCCGCAGCTCGCCGTGAATCCCGTGCGTGCCGACGATAGCGCCGATCTCGAGGTAATCCCGGATCATTCGTCGATTTCCACCGAGATCTTCGCCCCCGCGCGGATGGCGGCGGCCTTCATGATAGTGCGGATGGCCTTGGCGATGCGCCCCTGCTTGCCGATGACGCGGCCCATGTCCTCCGGGGCCACGCGCAGGTGATAGAACACCACGCCCTCGGCGTCCGGCTCGTCCACGGTGACGTTCACGGCCTCGGGGGAATCCACCAGGCCCTGGGCCAGCGCGATTAACAATTCTTTCATTAGCTACTCCTTTAAAGCCCCCTTCGCAAGCGAGGGGGGTGCCCGCAGGGCGGGGGGTGCATTTTACAGGACACCCTGCTTCTTCAGAATATCCTTCACGGTATCGGTGGGCTGCGCGCCGTTTTTGATCCACTGCTTGACCTTCTCGCCGTCCAGCTTGATCTCGGGCGGGTGGGTCATGGGGTTGAGTGTGCCGATCTCCTCGATGAAGCGGCCGTCGCGCGGATAGCGGCTGTCGGCCACCACGATACGATAGAAAGGTGCTTTCTTCGCGCCCATGCGGCGCAGGCGAATCTTGACTGCCATGTTGTGTTTCCTCCGAAAATATAAAATGATCTATCATTGTCAATTGTCAACTGTCAATTGTCAACTTTCAATTACCGGAACTGCTCCATCATCCCGCGCATCTGGTTCTTGCCGGGCCTGCCGCCGCCCATCTGCCGCATCATCTTCTGCATCTGGCGGAACTGCGCCAGCAGGCGGTTGACGTCCTCCACCTGCTGCCCGGCCCCGGCGGCGATGCGCCGCTTGCGGCTGGGGTTGATGATGTCCGGCTTGCGGCGCTCCTGGGGGGTCATGCTTAAAATCAAAGCCTGGACTTTGTCGAACTGGCGCTCGTCGATGTCGATATCGCGCACCTGCTTGCCCACGCCTGGGATCATCCCCAGGATGTCCTTCATATTGCCCATCTTGCGCAGCTGTCTGAATTGCTCCAGCAGGTCGTTCATGTCGAACTTGTTCTTGAGCAGCTTCTGCTCCATCTCGGCGGCCTTTTTCTCGTCGAGCATGGTCTCGGCCTTTTCGATGAGGGACAGCACGTCGCCCATGCCGAGGATGCGCTGGGCCATGCGCTCGGGGTGGAACACGTCCAAGTCGCCGAGCTTTTCGCCCGTGCCCACGAACTTGATGGGCCTGCCGGTGACGGCTCGGGCCGAGAGCGCCGCGCCGCCGCGGGTGTCGCTGTCCAGCTTGGTGAGCACCAGGCCGTCGATGCCTAAGGCCTCGTTGAAGCTGGCGGCCACGTTCACGGCGTCCTGGCCGGTCATGGCGTCAACGACGAGGAGGATCTCCTGGGGCCGCACGGCCGCCTTGATGTCCTTGAGCTCCTGCATGAGCTGCTCGTCGATGTGCAGGCGCCCGGCGGTATCGAGAAATACGTAGTCGTAGCCCTGGTCCCGCGCGAGCTTCAGCGCCTCCTCGGCGATTTTCACGGGGTTGGTGTCCGTGCCCATCTCGAACACGGGCACGCCGGCCTTTTCGCCGATCACCTGCAACTGTTGAATCGCCGCGGGCCGGTAGACGTCGCAGGCGGCCAGCAGCGGCCTGTGGCCCTGGTTTTTGAGCATCAGCGCGATCTTGGCGCTGTGGGTGGTTTTGCCGGAGCCCTGCAGGCCGCACATCATCACCACCGTGGGCCCGCGGCTGGCCTGCGTGAGCCTGCTGCGCGTGCCGCCCATGAGGGCCACGAGCTCCTCGTGCACGATTTTCACGACCATCTGCGCCGGGGTGAGGCTCTCCATCACGGAGGAGCCGATGGCCCGCTCCGTCACCTGCGAGGTGAAATCCCTGGCCACCTTGAAGGATACGTCCGCCTCCAGCAGCGCCATGCGCACCTCGCGCATCGCGTCGCGCACGTCCTTTTCGGTCAGACTGCCCTTGCTGCGCAGGCGCTTGAACGCCGCGTCCAGGCGGTCCGAAAGGCCTTCAAACGCCAAGATATTTCACCACCGTTCTGGATTTTAGATATTAGACGTTAGATTTCAGACTTTAGAGCCGCGGCACAGACGTCTAACATCTAACGTCTGATATCTAAAATCTATCACACATTGATCAGCCGTTCCGCCGTGGCGCTTATCTGCGCCGCCGCCTCGTTGATCTCCCGCGACAGCCCGCAGCGCTTGTTCTGCTCGTGCACCTCGCGCGCATAGGCGATGATCTCCTCCAGGCCGGTCTTCATGTCGCCGAAGCGCCGCGCCAGGCCGAGGCTCCCCTCCATCTCCAGCAGCTGCTTTTCCGCGCGCTTGATGGCGTCGCGCACACCCTGGCGCGAGATGCCCTCGTTGAGCGCGATCTCGGCCAGCGAAAGGTCCTCGTCATAGTAATATTCCAAGAATTCGCGCTGTTTTTCCGTCAGCAGCTCGCCGTAGAAATCCAGCAGCAACGCGATAGAATAGTCCTTCGCCATGGCCTTTTCCTCCCCCACGCACGTTCCGCCTGTAAAGGAATTTTCTTTACACCCAAGGCGCAAGAAGGATTATAACCGATTGCGCGGCGTTTGTCAAGCCCCTTTTTGCGCTGTTTTTCGGGATTTTCGGTGGATAACCCGGTGGACAGCCCGGGTTTTCCACTTTTTTTTCCGAAGCTAAGCTGCGCAAGCCCGGTAATCCGGGGGCTTCTCCCCGGCTTTTGCCTGCCCGCTGTGAAAAACCGGGTGGATAAGTCCGGGATAAGTTTTTTGCTTGCTTTTTACGGCGCGCGGGGTTATAATATTGATACCTAAAATTCAAGTGCCGGGAGGCCCCGCATGCGCGCCTTCGCCCGTTCCTTCCGCTACGCCTTCCGGGGTCTGCGGCTCTGCCTGCGCGAGCGCAATTTCCGTTTCCACACGGCCCTGGCGGCGTATATGTTCGGCTACCTGCTGATCTACGATTGGTTCGTGCTCACGCGGGGGGAATGGGCCGCGCTGATTTTGGCGGCCGCGCTGGTGCTGTTCTCCGAGGCCGTGAACACCACCCTGGAGACCATCGTCGACCTCGCCAGCCCCGGCACGCACCCCCTGGCCGCCAAGGCGAAGGACATCGCCGCCGGCGCGGTGCTGATATGCTCCGTCTGCGCGGTGGCGGTGGGAATCGCCGTCCTGTGGCAGCCGGAGGCGTTCCGTGCCCTGGCGGCGTACTATCGAACCAAGCCCCTCATGCTCCCGGCGCTGGCGCTGAGCCTGGCCGCCACGGGGCTGTGGGTATTCCCAAACTGGGGGAGAAAAAGCACATGAACACAACCGCATTCGTCGCCATCGTCGGCTGCCCGAACGTGGGCAAATCCTCCGTGCTCAACGCCCTGCTGGGCGAAAAGGTCGCCATCGTCAGCGAAAAGCCGCAGACAACACGCACGCGGATCATGGGGGTGCTGACGCAGGGCGCGCGGCAGCTGGTCTTCACCGATACCCCCGGCCTGCACCGCCCGCGCACCAAGCTGGGCGAGCACATGGCCAAGGCCGTGCGCGAAGGCATGGACGGCGTGGACGCCTGCCTGCTCGTCGCGGAGGCCATAGGCAAGGGGCTTCGCCCCCAGGAGGAGGAGCTCCTGGCGAGTTTTACGCGGCAGCGCACGCCGGTCATCCTGATTCTCAACAAAATCGACTTGCTGCGCCGCAAAGAGGACCTGATGGAGCGCATTCTGCTGTTCAGCCGGGCCTATGACTTCGCCGCCGTTGTGCCCTGCTCTGTAAAGACCGGCGAGAACATGGACGCCCTGCGCGGGGAGCTCGATACCCTGTGCGGCGCGCTGGAGCTCGCCGAGGGGTTTTACTTCCCCGAGGACACCCTCACCGACCAGCCCGAGCGCGTGCTCGCCGCCGAGCTGCTGCGCGAGCAGCTGCTGCGCAATCTTGAGGAGGAGATTCCCCACGGCACGGCCGTCGTGATCGAGAAGTTTTCTACCCGCGCGGACGGCCTGCTGGACATCGAGGCCACCGTCTTCTGCGAGCGCGAGAGCCACAAGGGCATGATCATCGGCAAGGGCGGGGCGATGCTCAAGAAGATCGCCAGCGCTGCCCGCACGGAGCTTGAGGCCTTCTTCGGCTGCCGCGTGAACCTCCAATGCTGGGTGAAGGTGAAGGAGGGCTGGCGGAACCGCGAAGGAATTATACGCAATTTCGGGCTGGAATGATTCATTTTACGGAGGACTATCCCCATGCGCACATCCATGCACCGTTCCATGATGCAGGTGTTTGTCAAGGAAAGCGCCAAAGCCCTGGAGTTTTACCGACGCGCCTTTGACGCGGAGGTGAAATGCGACCACCGGAATCCGGACGGCACCGTCGCCCACGCGGAGCTTGACGTCTACGGGCAGATACTGGCGCTCATGGAATTGCCCGGCGACAAGGCGATTCCGGGCAACACGATGCAATTCTGCCTGCACTTCGGCAAGGGCAAAGAAGCGCTTGTCAAAATGATCTATGAGATTTTGAAGGAGGACTGCATTCAACTCACCGCCCCGATCACAGGCCCGGGCGAATGCCCCTGGAGTCCCTGCCTGTTCGGCCTGATTGATCAATTCGGCGTGAGCTGGTGCATTTTTGTGTAAACGGAAGGCAGAAAATTAACACAAAACCCCTTTACATTTCATCGGCGGGCATGTATAATACTCTTATAATGGCTGAGTATTAAGTTGGGAGAGCTGTTTTTCGCATGCGCTACGAGAACGAACCCTGCACCGCCTGCGGGCAGGCCCTGCAACCCGAAACCGACGACATCGTCGTCTGCCCCGAATGCGGCGCGCCGCTGCACCGCCGCTGCTGGCACGAGGCCGGCGTATGCCCCTGTGCCGATAAGCACGGGGAGGGCTTCGTCTGGGCGCCCACCGTCGCGCCGCCCGAACCCGAACCCTCCGCGCAGGAAGAAAACCGGCTCGGCGTCATCTGCCCCAACTGCGGCGAAAACTGCCCCTCCGACGCCCTGCGCTGCGAAAACTGCGGTGCGGATTTCGAGGACTTCGGCAGCGCCATGCGGCTGCGCTTCGAGCAGGAGCAGCTGCGCCGGGAACAGTACATGCGGGAGAATTTCCCCGTCTACACGGTGAACGGCCGCAGCGTGACCATGGGGGACACCCTGGCCGGCCAGCCCGTGGAGGAGATCGCCCTGCAGCTGCGCGGGCCGCGCCGCGCGGTTTCGCGCTACCTGGAGCGCTTCGAGAAAAACGCGCGCTTCGGTTGGAACTGGGCGGCCTTCCTCCTGGGGCCCTACTGGTTCTTCTTCCGCAAGCTTTACAAGCCCGCGCTGCTGCTGGCGGCGGCGTTTATCGCCATGACCCTCGCCTTCGCATCGGTAAACACCCAGATCCATGACCGCCTGTTCGGCGACAGGCTCGTGCAGGCGGAAAGCGTATCCGAGCTGGTGAACGTATTTTTTGAGGGTGTGCGCCCGGAAAAGCTGTGGGCCTGCGTGCGCGAAAACCCCCGGCCCATCGTCGCGAATCTCGCGCTGCAGCTCGCGCTCCAAGTGCTCGCCGGCCTGCTGGCCGACCCGCTGCTGCGCCGCAAGGTCTGGGAGAACATCGAATACGCCCACGAGGACGGCGCCACCGCCGACGGCCCGGGGCAGCGCTTCGGGCGGCACCAGCTGCTCATCCGCCTGGGGGGCTTCTCGCTTGTGACGCCGGTGCTGTGTTACTGGGCGCTGCAGCTGCTGCCGGAGATGATTATGAAAGCGATTGAGCGGCTGCTGAAATAGCTGCCGTATGAAGGAGATTTACCATGAAGCACCGTATTCTCAGGGCGGCTTTATGCAATAACGACGGCATAAAAGAGATCAACAAGTTCCTGGAGGACGGCTGGCTGGTAAAGGAATGGCATGTGACATCCGACAAGGAAAACAGCTATGCGGTTGTTTTGCTTGAAAAGATACTTTAGGCAATCATACCAAACGCATGACTTAAGGAGCGCGATATGAACCAAAAAACAACCTTGCTCATCATGGCGGCCGGCATGGGCAGCCGGTTCGGGGGCCTGAAGCAAATGGAGCCGGTGGGCCCGGGGGACGAAATCCTCATGGACTATTCTGTTTCCGACGCGCAAAAAGCCGGCTTCGATAGAACCGTCTTCATCATCAGGCGTGAGTTCGAGCGGGAGTTCCGCCAAATCGTGGGCCGGCGCATGGAAAACATAATGGACGTCGGCTATGCGTTCCAGGACATGGACAACATGCCCCGGGGCCGCACAAAGCCCTGGGGGACCGCCTACGCGATTTTGTGCGCCGAGGCTCAGGTGGATACCCCGTTTTGCGTGCTCAACGCCGACGACTTCTATGGTCGCAACGCTTTCGAGGTGATGCATACGCATTTGCGCGCGAGCAATGACTACGCCATGGTGGGGTACCTGCTGGAAAACACCCTCACCGAAAACGGTACGGTGGCGCGCGGTATCTGTGAGGTGGAGGGCGGCTATCTCAAAGGCGTAACCGAGCATTTGAGCATCCCGTTCCACAACGGCTTTCCGAAGGGCACGATTGCCTCCATGAATATGTTCGGATTCCAGCTGAATTTGTTCCCCTATCTCCATGAGGGCTTCGCGGCGTTTTTGCAGGCGCACGGGCACGAGGAAAAGAGCGAATACCTGATTCCGCGCGTGGTGGACGAGCTGATCAAAAGCGGAAAAGAGCGCATGCGGGTGCTGAGCACCGACGCCAAATGGTACGGCGTCACCTATCGGGAGGACCTTCCGGGCGTGATGGCCGCTATCCGGGCTATGACGGAAAAACTTTAGAAATTGCCGGCGCCGGTGAGGGTTTCCGCCGGCCCCGCCGACAAATAGATACCCAAAATACAAAAAATTGACAAGGAGGCAAATCGCATGAACTTCACCGACTTCTTTCTGGGCCTGACCAACGTCTTTGACTGGATTGAGAACGTCATCATCAACGGCCTGCTGGGCAACGGCTTCAAGGTCATCCTGGACGGGGTCAACGTCTACACGGCGTTCAAACCCCTCGTCGACGCCTTTACGGCCATCTTCGCCATGTTCGGCGCCGCCTAAAGCCCGCAGACAAACCGAACCCGCCGGGTTTCCAAGGGAGAACCCGGCGGGTTATTTATCTTTATAATCAGGGGCGCCT
>WQTL01000454.1 GCA_009786275.1 Bacillota bacterium
CTTGACGATCTCGCCGTGCACGTTGTTCACCCCGGCCTCGATCAGGGCGTGCTCGCCGGTCTGCTTCACCTGGGCCTCCACCTCGCGGCGGCATTTGTCGAACAGCTCCTCCACCCGCGCCGGGTGGATGCGCCCGTCCAGTATGAGCTTTTCCAGTGTCCTGCGGGCGATCTCGCGCCGCACGGGGTCGAAGCACGAGACGGTAATCGCCTCGGGCGTGTCGTCGATGATGAGGTCCACGCCGGTGATGGTCTCCAGTGTGCGGATGTTGCGGCCCTCGCGGCCGATGATGCGGCCCTTCATCTCGTCGCTGGGGAGCGTGACGACGCTGACGGTGGTCTCTGCCGAATGATCCGCCGCGCAGCGCTGAATGGCCGTGGCAATAATCTCCTTGGCCAGGTTGTCCGATTCCTCGCGGGTCCTCTGCTCGCTGTCCATGACGCGCAGGGCCTTCTCGTGCTCCAGGTCGCTTTCCAGAATCTGCAGCAGGTGCTGCTTGGCCTGCTCCTCGGTGAAGCCGGAGATGCGCTCGAGCATATCGAACTGGCTCTTCTTGATGGTCTCGATCTCGTCCAGGCGGGCGTCCGCCGATTTGATCTTGGCCTGCAGCACGTCCTCCTTCTTCTCCAGGTTGTCCGAGCGCTTGTCCAGGGTCTCCTCCCGCTGGTTGATGCGGCGCTCCGCGCGCTGCACCTCGGCGCGGCGTTCGCGCAGCTCGCGCTCGGCCTCGCCCCGCTGGCGGTGAATCTCGTCCCTGGCCTCCAGGATGGCCTCCTTCTTGCGGCTTTCGGCCTGCGCCAGGGCGTCGTTCAGAATGCGCGCGGCCTCCGTTTCGGCCGAGCCGATTTTCTGTTCCGCCACAAGCTTGCGGTGTTCCTCACCCTTTTTATATGCCAAAAAGGCCGCGCCCGCGCCCAGAACCAAAAGAACTGCTGAAACAGTGATAAATATCCAGATTGATATTTCCATTCCTTCTGATAAATCCTCCCTTTCTGTATCGTGTTTTGCAATAAAAATTGCCATTAATAGGCAAAAAGTCAATTGCTGATGTAAACATAGCCCTTCGGCAGAAGGCTAAACACATCTAAAGTTCATTATACTGTATCTTTCGGGTTCTGTCAAGGGGCAGTTTGGGGATAACGCAAAAAAGTGAAAAAAGAAACGGCCCCCTCTGTCGCACCACGCCCGCTGCTCGCGCGGCAGAGGGGGTGAAAAAGCCAAAACAGAGCCCCGCCGAAAATATTTCGGCCAGCCCTTGCATTCCCTCTCCGAACTTGCTATAATATATTGAATACCATTTTGGAAGGGGGGCTGAGCATGGGCGCATCCACGCCGCTGACGAAAAAGCAAAAATTCCTCGCGGGCGTGGTCTGCTCGCTGATCGTACTGGAACTCCTTCCGCTCGCGCTGGGTCTGGGGCGCACGATTGACGGCCCCCTCTCCGATGTACTATGGGTCGCAAGCACTCTGGCTCAAATTTTGGTCCTGTTGAAATTTTTGCTGCCGGGCCGGGAACCTCGCAGAAAAAGGCTGGCCTGTCTGTTGGGCATTTCTCTTCTTGTGTCTTTGCTCAACTCGCTGGTTGGCGATATGCCCGACTTTGTGGAAACCATGTACGCTCAAATGCCGGGGTATGTGGCCGCATTTGCCTGGGGTTGCGGTATGATTTTTTCGACGCTCACCAAGCCGTTTTTTCCGCTGCTGTGCGGTGTTCTGCGTAAGCGGAGCCTGGAAAAATGGGCGGGCGCGTTCTCCGTCCTCGGGCTGGGAACCCTCTTGTTTGGACTCGGCTATTTATTAATACAGGGCACCGCTGTCTGGCCCAGCATTATCATCGGTATGTTCATCGACACAGGCTATATTATTCTCTACTTTAACTGGCCCGTCTTATCGCGGCCTATACTAGAAAAGGAGTCACCCTTCATGAAAATCACCTTCGAGAAAAATCTCACTCCCAAACAAAAGCCCGACCAGTCCGCCCTGGGCTTCGGTAAATACTTCACCGACCACATGTTCCTGATGAACTACGACGAGGGCGAGGGCTGGCACGACCCGCGCATCGTCCCCTACGGCCCCATCGCCCTGGAGCCCGCCGCCATGTGCCTGCACTACGGCCAGGAGGTCTTCGAGGGCATGAAGGCCTACCGCGGCGCGGACGGCCAGATCCGCCTGTTCCGCCCGGAGGAGAACATGGCGCGGCTGAACCTCTCCAACGGGCGCCTGTGCATCCCGCTGATCGACGAGGCCTTCGCCGTGCACGCCGTCGAGGAGCTAGTCAAGACCGACCGGGAGTGGATCCCCGCGCAGGACGGCACCTCGCTGTACATCCGGCCCTTCATCTTCGCCATTGACCCCCAGGTGGGCGTGCACCCGGCGGACCACCTGATCTTCTGCGTCATCCTCAGCCCCGTGGGGGCCTACTATCCCGAGGGCCTCAACCCCGTGAAAATCTTCGTGGAAGAAAATTACGTGCGCGCGGTGAAGGGGGGCCTGGGCTTCACCAAGGCCGCCGCCAACTACGCCAGTTCCCTCAAGGCCCAGCAGGAGGCCCAGGCGCAGGGCTTTTCCCAGGTGCTGTGGCTGGACGGCATCGAGCGCAAGTACATCGAGGAAGTGGGCACGATGAACGTGTTCTTCGTCCTCGACGACGAAATCGTGACCCCGGCTCTGCAAGGCAGTATCCTCGGCGGCATCACCCGCAAGAGCTGCATCGACATCCTGCGCGGCTGGGGCTACACGGTCGCCGAGCGCCCCCTGGCCCTCGAGGAAGTCATCGCGGCCGCCAAGGCAGGGCGTCTGAAGGAGGCCTTCGGCTCCGGCACGGCGGCGGTGGTGTCGCCCATCGGCTCGCTGCACTGCGCCGGGGAGGACCTCACCATCAACAACGGCGAAATCGGCGCGCTATCCCAGCGGCTCTATGACGAACTCACCGGCATCCAATGGGGCAAGGTGGCCGATACCCGCGGCTGGACGAAAATTATCGCATAAACGATCTGTAGGGGCGGCTGCCCACAGCCGCCCGCCCATTAATTAAAACATGTAGGAGGAACCCGTCATGGCCAAACTGCGCACCTTCATCCAAGAGAACAGCGACGTCATCTGGCCGGCGCTGTGCCTGTTCTTCTGCGTCCTGGCGATCATCTTCGCCGCGCTGAAGCACATCAACGTCGTCGAAATCGAGGACAGCCCGGGGGCCTCGGTCAACATTTCCGGGAACAAGCGCGTGCTCAAGATCAACCAGGATTAAGCGAGCACTGTAGGGGCGGCTGCCCACAGCCGCCCGCCTAAAACCTATTTTCAGGAGAAACCCATGGAAAAACAAGACCTCATCCGCGAAGAACATGAAATCTTAAATTTCTGGGAAGAAAACCAGTGCTTCCAAAGGCTCAAAGAACAGGCCGCCGGGCTGCCCATGTTCAGGTTCATCGACGGCCCCATCACGGCCAACAACCCCATGGGCATCCACCACGCCTGGGGGCGCAGCCTGAAGGATATCTATATCAGGTATAAGTTCCTGCGGGGCTTCGATTGCCGCTGCCAGAACGGCTTCGATTCCCAGGGCCTGTGGGTGGAGGTCGGCGTGGAAAAGGAGCTGGGCTTCGCCTCCAAGCGGGACATCGAGGCCTACGGCCTGGACAAGTTCACCGAGCACTGCAAGCAGCGCGTGCGGCACTTCGCGGGCGTCATCGCCGAGCAGTCCAAGCGCCTGGGCCAGTGGATGGACTGGGGCAGCGACTACTTCACCAACACCGACGAGAACATCCAGGGCATCTGGTATTTTCTCAAAAAGTGCCATGACAGCGGCTGGCTGCGGCAGGAATACAAGCCCATGCCCTGGTGCCCCCGCTGCGGCACCTCCCTCAGCGAGCACGAGATGACCGGCTCCTACCAATTCATGACCCACGACTCGGTGTTCTTCCAGCTGCCAATTGAAGGCAAGGATTTCAATATCCTCGTCTGGACCACCACTCCCTGGACGCTTTCTTCGAACGTCGCGCTTGCCGTCAATCCCGATACCGACTACGTAAAGGTGCGCCTCAAGAGCCAGGATACGCCTGTCATTCTGGCGAAAAACGCCATCAAGCAGCTGGGTGAGGACAAACTCGAAGTCCTGGAGGTGTTCAAAGGCGAAACGCTTGTGGGCTTGAACTATGAAACCTGCTTTAACGAATTACCTCCGCTGCAATTTATCCATCGAGTGGTCGCCTGGGAGGATGTAGGCGCCGACGAGGGCACGGGCGTGGTGCACATCGCCCCGGGCTGCGGCGCGGAGGACTTCCAGCTGGGCCTGCGCGAGAACCTGCCGCAGGTCATGCCCGTGGACGACTTGGGCATCTTCAAACCCTTTTTCGGCTTTTTCACAGGAAAAAGCAGCGGCGCCATCGCGGGTGAAGTTTTTGAAGAGCTGACGAAGCGCGGCAAACTGTACAAGGTCGAGCCCCACGAACACAGCTACCCCGTCTGCTGGCGCTGCAAAACCCCGGTGATCTTCCGCCTGGTCCCCGCCTGGTACATTGCCACGGAAGAGCTAAAACCACGCCTGCTCGCCGCCGCGCGCAAGGTCAAGTGGGAGCCCGAATCCGGCGGCCGCCGCATGGAGGACTGGCTGACCAACATGGGCGACTGGAACATCAGCCGCAAGCGCTACTACGGCCTGCCGCTGCCCTTCTACCCCTGTTCCTGCGGCGAGCTGACGGTGGTAGGCTCAAAAGAGGAACTCGCCTCCCTCAGCCTTGAACCCTCCCCCCTGATCCCTGAATTGCACAGGCCCTGGATCGACGGCATCGAGATCACCTGCCCGCGCTGCGGCAAGCCCGTCAAGCGCATCTCCGATACCGGCGACGTCTGGCTGGACGCGGGCATCGTGCCCTATTCCACCCTGGGCTATTTCAGCGACAGGCAGGCCTGGGCGCGCAATTTCCCCGCCGAGTGGGTGACGGAGGCCAACGAGCAGGTGCGCCTGTGGTTCTACTCCATGCTCTTCATGAGCGTCGTGCTGGAGGACCGCCCGCCCTACGAGCATGTGATATGCCACTCCATGGTGATCAAGGAGGACGGCGGCAAGTTCAGCAAAACCGGCTATATGATCCAGTTCGACGAGGCCGCCGAGGAGATCGGCAGCGATTCCGTCCGCTACCTCTTCGCCGGGGCCCCCATCACCAGCGACGTGCGCTTCGGCTTCACCCTGGGCGACGAAGCCCGCCGCAAGCTGCTGGGATTTAGAAATATTTTCACCTTTTTCGATACGTACTATCAGATCGACAAGCCCGACCTGGCCGGCTATCAACCAAAAGATCTCTGCGCCCTGGACACCTGGCTCCTCCTGCGCACGAATGCGTTCATCGAAAGCGCAACCAGGCTCATGGACAGCTATAAGGCCTTCACTCTGGTGAAGGAATTCGAGCTCTACGTGGAGGACGTGTCCAACTGGTACATCCGCCTGAACCGGCGGCGCTTCTGGAAGGCCGGCGGCGCCGAGGACAAGCGCGCGGCCTATTACAGCCTCTACTTCGCCTTAAAATCAGCGTCTCAGGTCATGGCCCCCATCATCCCCTTCCAGACGGAGGCCATCTGGCAGAAGCTTGTGCGGGAAATCGAGCCCGAAGCGCCCGTTTCGATTCACCTGAGCACATGGCCGCAGCCCCTGCCCGATATCGAATACGATGGATTGCTTGCGTCCACTGCTCTTGTGCGCGATTTGATTGCTACGGCCCTGCGCCTGCGAAATGAAAATAATTTGAAGGTCCGTCAACCGTTGCAGACACTATATATTGTGTTTGACGATACCGCGCAAGCCGACTTGCGGATGTTTGAACCGCAAATTCTCAGCGAACTCAATGTGAAAGAGCTGCGCTTTCTGGATAGCGCACAGGAGCTGCAAGTGGAATTCCCGGTCCTGAATTTCAAAGTCGCCGGGGCGATCCTGAAGCAGCGCGTCAACGAGTTCAAGAATTATTTGCAAGCAAGCGGCTCAAGCGATATCGTGCGGCAAGTCAAAGCCTCTGGCGAAGTCAATGTGGAGGGCTGGGGCACATTACCCGCCGATATGTTTACCCTGCAAAGCAAATCAAAGCCCGGCATCGTTATTACAACTTGCAAGAGTGATGCGCTGACCATGCGGGACGCCCTCACCGTGGCCCTGGACATCGAGCTCACCGACGAGCTGCGCCGCGAGGGCGCCGTGCGCGACGTCATCCGCCAGATCCAGACCCTGCGAAAAGAGGCCGGCTACGCCGTGGAGCAGCGCATCCGGCTGGGCGTTTCCCCGGCGTCCATCGTGGCCGATGCCAAAGATCACGTCATGGCAGAAACCCTCGCCGATGCCCTCGCCGAGCACCTCCCCGCCCCCGATATCACCCGGGAAATCGACGTCGCCGGGGAAAAAATCACGCTGGAAATTTCAAAAATTAAGCATTAAGAATTAAGCATTAAGCATTGGGAGGACATCATGACCATCACCAAAGACACCATCATCGGCGATATCCTTGACGCCGACCGCTCCACCGCGCCGTATTTCCTCGACATGGGCATGCACTGCCTGGGCTGCCCTGCCAGCCGCGGCGAGACCCTGGGCGAAGCCTGCGCCGTGCACGGCGTGGACCCGGACGAGCTCATCGCGCAGCTGAACGCGCACCTGGCGGGCTGACATGGCGCTGCGCCCGCGCCTGGCAATGACGGCGGACCTGGTGCCGCCGGGCGTTGCCGTGGCCGACATCGGCTCCGACCACGCCTACCTACCGGTGCACCTGGTGCGGGCGGGCATCTGCCCCCGGGCCATCGCGTCGGACATCGGCGAGGGCCCCCTGGAAAACGCGCGCAAAAGCGTACAGCGGGCCGGCCTGGAACACCAAATCGAACTGCGCCTCTCCGACGGGTTTCGTCGCTTCGCGGCTGCTGACGCAAGCTGTTGGGTACTCGCCGGCATGGGCGGCACCCTGATGGCCCGCCTGCTGGAGGCCGCGCCCTGGCTGTGCGCGCCCGGTACGGTGATCGTCGCGCAGCCCATGCGCCGCGCCGAGGAATTGCGCGCATGGCTGGTTTCGCACGGCTTCCGCATCGAGCGCGAATCCGCCTGCCGCGACGCCGGGCGCGCCTATCTGGCTTTACGCGCGCGGTTTGACGGGATTTCACGCGCCTACCCGCCGGGCTACATCTATTACGGCGAGCTGCTTCATAATCATAGCCAGTGCGCCCGCGAAATTTTAGCGCGCGAGCTGAAGCTGCTCGAAACAATTGTCAACTGTCAACCGTCAACCGCCAACTGCCAAAAGAGGGCATACGATGACTTCCGTGCGCGATGTGTATGACTTTCTCGATCGCTTCGCCCCCTTCGCCTCGCAGATGGAGTTCGACAACTCCGGCCTGCAATGCGGGGATTTCGGCGCGTGCGTGCAACAGTGCCTGGTATGCCTGGACGTCACCCCGCAGGTGATCGAACAAGCGGCCCGGGCTCACTGCGAGCTCATCGTGGCCCACCATCCCGTGCTCTTCCGGGCGAGAAAGCAGCTGCTCAGCAGCGACCCGGCCTGGCTGCTGGCGCGGCACGGCATCGCCTGTATCGCCTCGCACACGCCCCTCGATTGCTGCGCGGGCGGCGTGAACGACCTGCTGGCCGAAGCCCTCGGCCTCGACGCGCCAACCCTTCTCACCCCGCTTATTCGCCTATGCACCCTGCCTGCCCCCATGCCAGCTAAGGCCTTTGCCGAGCTCGTCTCACGCAAGCTCGGCGCCCCCGTGCGCTACCGCGACGCCGGTGCCCCCATCCGCAATATTGCAATTTGCGCGGGTGAAGGCTGTCATTTTCTCGAAGAAGCCTATGCTTGCGCCGACGCCTTCCTCACCGGCGACGCGGGCCACCACGACTTCCTCGACGCCGCGCAGCACGGCCTGGCCCTCCTGGCCGCGGGCCACTACGAGACAGAAATCGCCATTGTCCCCGCCCTGGCGCGGCGGCTGCGCGCGGCCTTTCCTTCAGTTGAATGGCACATCGCCGATGAATACGGAGGCATACAATATGCATGATATATCCGTCACCGCGCACGCGGGCGCGCTGCGCACCAGGCCGAACACCCTGCCCTCCGTGCTGGCCGCCTTGGCATGCGGCGCGGACATCCTCGAGCTGGACGTGCGCTTCCTCCCCGACGGCACGCCCGCCCTGGGGCACAACCAGGTTGACTCTCGCTCGCCCGCCCTGGAGGCCGCGTTCGGGCTCATGCAAAACCACGCAACCCGCGTCAACCTGGATATGAAGGAGACCTCCCACGCGGCGCGGGTGGCCGAACTCGTTGTACAGTACGGCTTACAGGGCCGCGCGTTTCTGACGGGCATCGAGGAAAAGCACGTGCCCGCCGTGCGGGACTGCGGCCTGCCCTACTATCTCAATTCGCCGGACATCGCCGCCGCCCTGGAATTGGGCGCGCTGGGGCCCAATATCCACTACAGCAATTGCACCGAAGCCCTGGTGAAAGCCGCGCACGCGCGGGGGCTGCTGGTGTCCGTCTGGACGGCGGACCGCCGCGCGGTCATGCGGGAAATGCTGCGCATGGGCGTGGACAACATCACCACGCGCAGGCCGGACGTGCTGCGAAAGGTCATGCGCCATGCGTCTTGACGGTAATTTTATTCATATTTTATGCATTGAATTGCGGGAAAAACTGATCGGCTCGCGCGTGGATAAAATCCATAATCCGGCCAAAGAGGAGTTCGTCCTCCACCTGCGTTCCCGCGGCGGGACATACAAGCTGCTGATCTGCCTTTCCCCCGGCCGGGCGCGCGCAAATCTCATCACCCGCTCGCCCGAGAACCCGCCGCAGCCGGGCATGTTTTGCATGCTGCTGCGCAAGCACTTGCAAAACGCGGCACTTACAGAGGTGCGGCAACCGGGCCGCGAGCGTATACTCTTTTTTGATTTTTCGGGCATGACAGAGATCGGCGAACCCGCGCGGCTCACCTTGTGCGCGGAATTCACCGGCCTGCGCACGAACCTGCTGCTCCTGCGCGAGGACGGCACAATCATCGACTGCCTCAAGCGCGGCGACGTGACCCAGGGCGGGCGGCTCCTGCTGCCCGGGGCGCGCTACGAGCCGCCGCCGCGCAACAACTACGCCCCGCCCGAGGCGCAATCGATCCCCGCGCCGCCGGAGGGCCCTTCGGCGCTGCTGGAAGCTTATTACGACGAAAAAGACCGGGCCGAGCGCAGGCGGCAGCAGGCCGGCGCGCTGCTGAAGCTTGTGGAGAATCGATCCGCGCGTATCCAACGCAAGCTCGCGGCGCAGCGGCAGGAGCTCGCCCGGGCGCAGGACCGCGAGCACCTGCGGGTGTACGCAGAGCTCATTTTGGCCGATAAGGCGCGGCTGGAGCGCGAGGCACGCGGCAGCGATACCTATCGGCTGGAGAACTACTACGACGGCGGGCGGCCG
>WQTL01000455.1 GCA_009786275.1 Bacillota bacterium
GTCTATTCCATGGGCAGGCAGCACAAGGACATGCCTGTGCGCCTGAACAGGAACCACCTTGCTTCCCATGTGTTTGTCACCGGCTCCACCGGCAAGGGCAAATCCAACGCTATATACGGTCTGCTGGATAGGCTGTGCCCGGAAGATGGCGGCGACATGCGCTTTTTGGTTATCGAACCGATAAAAGGCGAGTACAAAACCGTTTTCGGCGGGCGCCGGGATGTATCCGTGTATGGTACCAACCCCTACAAAACACCGCTGCTGCGCATGAACCCCTTTTCCTTCCCCGGCGATATCCATGTACTGGAGCACATCGATAGGCTGGTTGAAATTTTTAACGCCTGCTGGCCGATGTACGCCGCGATGCCCGCGATATTGAAAAAGGCCGTGGAAAACGCCTACGTCCGGGTCGGCTGGAGCCTGCGCAGATCCGTGTGCCTCCCGCTGCGTTTCCCGACGTTCGCCGTGCTGCTGGACGAGCTGCCAAGGGTAATAGACGGCACCTCCTATTCCAAGGATACCGGCAGCGATTATAAGGGGGCGCTGATGACGCGGGTTTCCTCGCTGGCCGAAGGAACATATGACCAGATCTTCAACAACGGGGATATCCCGGGCGAGGAACTGTTCGACGGCTGCGTCATCGCGGATCTGAGCCGGATGGGTTCCGCCGAGACCAAGGCGCTGATGATGGGGATTCTGCTTTTGAAGCTCCAGGAATACCGCATGGCCAACGCGGCGGAGGGCAATGCCGCGTTGCGGCATGTCACCGTGCTGGAGGAGGCGCACTGCCTGCTGCGGCGCACAAGCTTCGAGCAGGGGCAGGAAAGCGCCAACCTGCTGGGCAAATCGGTGGAAATGCTCTCCAATTCGATCGCGGAAATGCGCACGTACGGCGAGGGCTTTATCATCGCGGACCAATCTCCCGGGCTGCTCGACATGTCCGCCATACGCAATACGAACACCAAAATCCTTCTGGGTTTGCCGGAAGCGCAGGACCGCGAACTCGCGGGCAGGGCCGCCGGAATGAACGATGACCAGATTTCCGAATTGGCCAAGCTGGAAACAGGGGTCGCCGCGGTATACCAGAGCGGCTGGGCGCAGCCCCTGCTTTGCAAGATAACGCATTTCGAGGACAAGCACAAGCGCCCCTTTGTCTTCAAGCCGGAGCGGGCGGGCGATGACAGCGTCCGCCGGTTTTACGCGCTCGCGTTGGGCTGCGAGGACGCCGAACCGCTCACGGCGGAGGACGCCGACGCGCTGCGAAGCTGGAGGGACAGGCAGCTGACCGACATGCCCACGCTCGCGCTGATTGACGCGGTGCTGGCGTCGCGGGCGCTTTCGCTGGCGCAGCGGCAAATACTTGCGTACAACCTGCTCTGCGGCAAGCGCGCGGCGCTGTATCTCGCGCAAGAAGCGTCTGCGGAGAAGATACAGACGTTCCTGGCCGATCAAATGTGCGTTTCGCCGGAGGACGCCTTGACACAGCGCGCGTTCCGGCTGGTCATGGAAGAAATCCACGCGCTGCTGGAGGACGGCGGCGACAAGGACAAGGTGGAACAGATTCTGCGTGTGGAGGGATATCGCTGATGCGGGGACTACTGGAAAACATGGACATCCGTTCGCCGGCGCCGGACACAGCGCTGGCGAAGCTTCCCGATCTGGCCGGAGACAGCGGGCTGCACCATTTGCCCTGGGAGGCCGGCCCGCGTACAGGCCAAGTGTCTTTTGAAGGCATCCGGGACGCGAAAGGATATGAAAAATGGCAGGACGGGGTGTCGCTGTGGGAGCTGCTGCCTGAAAATTTCAAAACGGTAACGGATGAACTGTGCGACGGCGTCGGGTTCGCCAGGATGGATGTTGCCAGAGGGCCGTCCACAAGCTGCTACTATATGCAAGGCCGCATGGAAGTCAACATTTTCCAGGAATGGCTCGACGTGCAGCACCTGCAGGAAAACTCCCCCCTCTTCAGCTGCGGGCATGAGTTCGGGCACTACGCCGCCTATCAGTTCGGCGAGCTGGACAAGATGAGCAACCTCCAGAACGAAATATGGGCGGACAGCGCCGCCGTGTTCTTGGGCGCGCTGGAAGGCATTGACCTGCGCGGCGAAACCGCCGGGCTGCGCGGCAGGGGGAGAAGCCCGGCGTATCCGTGCGGCGAGCTGGCCGAAGCCGCCGCGGATTTCGCGTATGACCGCGCGGCCCAATATGACAATACGAAGCTGACGCCCGGCCAGCGGCGCGAGGCGCTGCGTGACCTGCTGTATGACCTGAAAGCGCAGACGCCGGGCATATCGAACGACAACTATCGTTCCAGTGAATTCTTCCAAAACCGGAACTCTACGCCGCGGGAACAGGATCGCCTGAACGAAGGCTTGAATGCGCGGGCGGAGCGTTTGCCTGACGTGTTTTCGGCCTTTGCCCGCGGCGACGCGCTGAAGCCAAACGCGGAATACAGAACCGGTGAATATGACTACTGTTATAAAACGGATGAACACGCCCGGATCATCAGCTTCCAGACCGATCACCTTCAGCTGACGCAGCGCGAGGAGCGCTTGCCGCTTGCCGCGAAAGTGCCGGACATCATCGAAGGCGCCGATGACAGAGGGCATCTGTTCGCCGATCTTTTCGGCGGCTCGCCCGAGCTGGTCAACTTGGTTCCGCAGGATATGCATCTCAACCGGGGCGCGTATAAAGCGATGGAGAATGACTGGGCGGATGCTTTGCGCGGCGGAAGCCATGTAGAAGTTGCGGGCGCGGCGGTTTATGAGGATGATTCGCGCCGCCCGTCATCCTTTGAAGTGTTCTATGTCATAGACGGCGAAGTCTATGAAAAATCCTTTGCCAACAGGAGAGAATGAACGTGGACAACAAGTTTGAAAAGCGGTTCAGCGAGCTCCAGGCCGATATGGTATCGGTATGCCTGGAATACTGCGCACATCAATGCGAACAGGTCTTCCTTCACGTGATCAACGAGGATGAGAGCATTTTCACCAACTTCTTTTTCCGGGCGGATGGCATCATGCGAAAAAAAAGCGATTTGCCCGGTGCTGCCGCTCCTGTTTCAATCGAGCGCCAGAAAGCGGCCCTTTCCGCGATTACGCAAGCGGCAAGAAGCGCCGGCAAGCTCTGCGAAGCATACGGCAGGCCGCTTCCCACGGAGTATAGGCTCGTATACGACGTGGCCGCGGGAAGCCTGCGGGCCGAATACAGCTATGACCCGATAACGTCGGCGGATAAATCATGCCGCGCCGTTTCGGAGGATTGGTTCCGTCAACAGGCGGCAAGGAGGGCGTGATCGGCCAAGCATCGGCGTAAACCGAGCCTTATTCAAAAAGCAAACCCGCAATCCCTTATGGGTTGCGGGTTTTTCCGTTATAAGCAGACGAAATGATGTATGCACGATCAGGTTAAAGCACATAAAGACGGATGGCGTCTATCCCGTACAGCAGATTGCGCAGGAGCCGTACGATCCACGCCCAGGCCTCCGTGAAGAACGCCCCCAGCTTCTGCCAGAAGCCCGGCTCGCTCCCCTCCCCCAGGCGCAGCGGCGCGCTGAGCCAGCCCCGCGCGGCGTCGCCCGCACAGGCGTAGTACTCCTTGCCCGGGTCGAGGCCCTCCACGGTGACGATATGCCTGGTGACCTTGAGCTCCTCCCCCATCAGCACCGCCACACCCAGGTCAAGCGCGTTGACGAGGCGCGTGCATTCCTCCGTGCGGATCGTGACCGTCAGGCCCGCGGCAAACGGCTGCCGCAGGCCGCCCGCTTCAATCCCCTGCGAAATCTGAATGTCCGAGGCAATGACGCTGCGCTTAGTATACCAGGTGACGACGGCGGAGGTTTTGTCCGTGCCGCGCACCGCGGTGATATCGAAGGGGGTACGGTAATCGCGATTCGCGCCGATCTCTACATTGCGCGGGCCGTCGTAGACCAGAACGGCGTCTCTATCGCCCGTGGGCTTGCGGACCAGGATCATCTCGTTAACCATCAGGTTCAATGTGGCGTTCAGGCTGGCCAGGAGGTCGGCGGGCAGCACCAGGCTCACGACGGGCCGGACCGCGAACGCAAGCCCCTTGTAGCCCAGTTTGCGCAGGAGCCCCGCCACGCGGCTGTGGGATACCGTGCCGCGCTTCGCGTCCAGCAGGACATTCAGCAGGCAGCCGACGGTGTCCTTGCTCAGCTGGTTGGCGAAAACGGATTTCGCGTTGAGCTTCAGCGCGGAGAGCAGCTCCCCGCCGATGACGTCGTCGATGAGGAGCTCCGTCACCAGGCCAAGCAGCTCGTCCAGCAGCGCGCCGGACTGTGCCTTGCGCACGACGTCCATAAAGAAGGCGTCCTTGGTGTAGTCGCCCGGGTGGCCGTAGATATACGCCAGCGTGCTGTTGGCGAAGTCCTCGAAGGTGCCCGGCTTTTTCGCGTCCCCGAAGCCCAGACTGCCGAGGAAGGCCGTGCAGGGCAGCTTGGAGACCTGATAGCCGAACACCTTGCCGAAGACGCGGCCGATAAGGGCCTCCAGGCGCGCGGGGTTGTTGATATACAGGGCATCCACCTGGGCCAGCAGGTCCTCGACGAGCCCCATGATGTTCTTTTCCGAGAAGACGTTCCAGTCCCCCACGGAAAGGCCGCCGCCCAGGGCGTTGTGCAGCGTCTTGCCGATGTCCGTCCCCGAGGCCTTCAAATAGGCGTTGACGCCCCCCGCGGCGGCGATGCTCTCCAATGGCCCGCGCAGCATACTTGCGATGTTGTACGCCGCGAATTCGCAAAGCCCGGGGGTCTCCCCGTTGGCCGCCCAATAGCTGACGGCGAACCCGGTTTTCGCGTAGGGCTGCGGATAGGTGGTCCCCCCGGCGGTGACAGGCCCGGCTTCGTCCGCCGGGAAGGAGCGCACATCCGCCGTGACGGTATCGCCTGCGGCGCTGAACGTGATCTCCTTGAGGGTGTAGGGATAGGTGGCGAGGGAGGAGCAGGAGATATCGTAGAGGACCTCGCCCTTGTCGCTGAGGGCCTCGCCGATCTCCTCCACGTGGATGTGCCCGGAGATGTAGAAGTGCATACCTGCGTCCGCGAGGATCTCGCGCACCTCGCGGTAATCGTCGAGCACATAGGTCTTGAACAGGCTCTCCTCCAGGCCGATATGCTCGGTGAGGTTGTGGTGCCCCATGCCGATGACGGGCGTTTTGGCCTTGCCCAGCTCGTCCAACAGCCAGGCCATCTGGGCATCGCCGATGCGCACCGCGCGGGTATCCAGCGCGAGCAGGCGGAAGCCGCCCAGGTCGGCGGCGTAGGACAGCCAGCCCTCCTCGCCGGCGGGCGGCGCGGAATCGGCCAGGTCGTAGCCCAGGTCCGCGTAGATCTCCTTGAATTTCTCCGGGGTGACGGCGTCCGTCTGTCTGGCGGCGCCGCCGGAATAGTCCTTGGCGTTGGCGCCCCGGTTGATGTCGTGGTTGCCGGGGATGACGGCCACCTCCACGCCGGTTCTGTCCTCGAATGCCAGGAGGTAGCCCGCGATGCGCTCGTGGCTGAAGAGCTCGCCGTCCCGGGTGAGGTCCCCGGGCACCAGCAGGTACTTCATGCCCTTCGGGACGCGGGCCTCCAGCGAGGCCAGGGCGGCCACCAGCACGCCCTCGGCGTGGGCCACGGGCCAGCCGTCGCTACGGTTGTCCTTTTGAAAGGCTTCGCAGCACCCGCCCGTTTTATCCTCGGGATAAAAATGGGGGTCGGACAGCACGCCGATGGTAACCGAGGGGTCTGCGACGGCCCCAGCGGGCGCGGAGAAGGGGGCGCTCAGCAGCGCCAGCAGCAGCGCCAGAAAAAGGGCGGCGCAGGCCTTGGAAAAGCGCATATCGGTTCCCTCCTGTGATTCTTACCAGCGGATCAGCAGCGTAATATCGTCCGGCAGCAGCTCGTAATAGAGCTTGCCCGCCGCCATCTGCGGGGCAAGGGCGGCGGCCAGAGCGTCCTTCATGGCCGCGTCCGTGGGGGTGATTTCGGTCTCCAGGGTCAGCCGCTCGGAGGTGTAGACCTGGTTGCGGATAGCGAAGCCGGTCATCCACCAATGGTCGATCGGGTCCCGCTCCACCAAAACGATATCCTCGCCGCCGTCGTGGGCGGTGAGCCGGAAGGACATGCCGATGCGCTCCTCGTCCGTGGCGCAGTCGTAGAACTCGATCCAGCGGCTGGGCGGCTTGTTGTAAAGCCCGATCTCCCCGCCGGTGGTCATGAAGTAGCGCCCCTTCCACAGCTGCAGCATCCAGTCCTTCCCCTGGTAGGGGAATTTCAGCCGCACGGTGGTCACGTTCACCATTTTGGTGGTGCGCAGCAGCAGGTCGTCATAGAGCTTCATGTAGCCCAGGGAGCGCTGGAAGTTGCTGGCGTTGGTGTAGGCGTAGGAGTCCCGCAGGTTGATGTTGTAGCCCAGGCCGCCCACGCCGCCCTTTTCGCCGAAGTCGCCCGTGGCGCTGTTGTAGATGGAGTTGGTGTTCAGGTTGCGCGTGCTGCCGTCCTTGTAGATGAAGCGCATAAAGACCTTGTACTCCCCGGGCCTTGTCGGTATCTCCTCGGCAAAGAAATGCACCTCCGCCGGCATGGCCAGGGAAAGCCCCATCAGGCGGTAAAAGGCCATGTTGAAGCCCGAGAGGGTATCCCCCTTCGCGATCAGCTCGTCCCGCTGGCCGTAAAGGAAATCCGGGAATATGCCAATCAGCCAGCGGTAGAAGTAATAGAAATCCGGTAGGGAGGACGTGATGTCCTGCACGCGGAAGCCGCTGGCCTCCTCCAGGCCTTCGAACATATCCTCCAGGGTTTCGTCGAAGGTGATGTTGAAGCGGGGGGTCAGCCCCAGGCCGATTTTTTGCGGCCCCTTCCACATGGGGGTGTTGTAGGCCTCGGCGGCCGCCCCCACGTTGGAGAACATGATGATGAGGCTAAGCAGCGAGGAGATGAAGGTGGAAAGTATGGTGAGCATAGGGGACCCCTTTCATATGTTTCCGGCGTGTGGATAAATTACTACAAAATTATAACAGACAAATGCCGCCTTGTCAATTGACATTTTCGCCGGGGCATGCTAGAATACCCTTGGTGTTGAATATTCAGTCAGGAGGATTTGTGAATTGAGGCGGACTAAAAGGATTCTCAGCGCGGTGCTGGCCGCGGCGCTGCTGTGCGCGGCCGCCGCGCCCGCCGCGCAGGCCCAAGGGGACCTCATAGCGGCGGACGTGAGCGGCTACCTCAACATGGAGCTGGGGGGCGGCTGGCACGCGCTTTACTTCGACGAGGAGACGAACCCGGCCAAGGCCTTCGAGCCGGCGTCGATGGCCGGCGTGTTCTCGCAGCAAACCATCGACCAGGCGCTGGGCGCGCTGAAAAAGCTGAATTTCGATGCCGCCGTGACGACGCTCATCGACGCGCTGCGGGCCTTCGTCTGGCCGGTGCGCATGGACGAAAACGGCGAGAGCGTTGCGAAAAACATCTCCGCCGACGGGAACATGTATAAGGCCATACAGGGCGATACGGTCCGCTTCGGCTGGGACTGGCGCTTAAGCCCCATCCGCAACGCGGCGCGGCTGAATGACTATATCCAGTGGCTGCGCGCGCAGCGGCCCGGCGACCCCGCGCTGGAGAAAATCAACTTCCACGGCATGAGCGGCAGCGGCCCCGTGCTGATGGCCTACCTGGCGGAATACGGCCTGAAAGACGTGGGCAGCCTGTGGGTCGATATCACGATGCACAACGGCACCAGCATGTTCGGCGAAATCGCCAAGCGCAAGATCATGCTCAACGTGGAGGCCATCGCCAAATCCGACGCCATCGGCTTCAACGAGCTGATCAACTACGACATCTCCTTTTTGCAGCCGCTGCTGCGCATCCTCTACGAATCGGGCCTCCTGGACGCCACGGAGCGCACCGCGAAGCTTTTCCTGAACCCCCTGATCGACCGCATCGACAAAGAAGTCGTCACGCCGATGTTCTTCATGATGCCGCATCTCTGGTCCTATGTGCCCGCGAAGGACTTTGCCGCGGCGAAAAAAGCCCAGCTCGGCGGGGACCCCCGCTACGCGAAGCTGGTGAAGCAGATTGACGACTACCACACCAAGGTGCAGCTGCGGGTGGACGAGCTGCTCCTGGACGCCGCGCAGCATGTGAAGGTC
Source organism: Bacillota bacterium (assembly GCA_009786275.1). Taxonomy (GTDB): domain Bacteria; phylum Bacillota; class Clostridia; order Oscillospirales; family Acutalibacteraceae; genus WRMQ01. The sequence goes on from WQTL01000455.1 coordinate 8,146, forward strand.
GGCGTGTGGGCGGGCTACGGCCTGCCGCTGCTGCCCCTGGGGGCAAACGCCGCCGTGCAGGGGGACTTTCAGGTGGACACCGCCTACGCGAGCCTGGGGGCCGCCGCCGCACCCTACGGCAGCGCGTTCCCCTCCTGCTACGAGCAGGCGCAGGGCGGCTGCGGCCACGACCACATCTCCCCCGACCGGCTGATCGACGCCTCCGCCTGCCTGCTGCCGGAGCAGACCTGGTTCGCCCTGGGCAAGCCGCACAGCCCGGAGTACAGCTATTCCGGCTGGTACGAATGGTTCCTGGAGACGCCGAACCCCACCGTGCACAGCAGCGCGGAATATCCGCAGTTCGTCAAAACGGTGACAGTGGCGAAAAGCGGCGCCAACGGGTACAAAGGCGAATACGTCCCCCTTGTGGTACAGCCGAAGGAGGAGACGCTTCTCGACAAGCTCAAGGCCGCCCTGCTTTGGATTCTGGAGCACTGGCGCAGGCTGATACGGCTGGCGTTTTTTTGGGTGAGATGAGCTGACGGGCAGCCGGCAAGGGCCAGCGCTTCGCGGGGGTTACACGGATATAGCAACTTGGTGATGCGAATGGCTCAAAAAAGCAACCCACAGCGGCAAAAGCCATGATCGAACAAAATAAGCTACGTTTCGCAAGGAAATCCTTGGGAAATGTAGCTTATAACTATGTAGGCCGACAACAAAAAAGATGTAAGTGCGCTGTTTGCCCTCGCACACAAAAACAGCACGTCATACCATGCGCCCGCATGATCTTATTGAAACGCAAAGCGCAGTTTCAGGGATTGATCCACCGGCACGGTGAACTGAAGCACGTATACCTCGCCATCCACCGCACCGCCCGAGAGAGCGAAGGGCATGGTGCTTTCAGCTCTCGCAATCATTTCGAAGGGGACGGGCTCGCCGCCGCGGGTGACGCCCTCCAGGGGGCCGAAGCCCGCCGGGCGGTGCACGCGGACGGTCCAATCGCGTTGCGCAAATGCCCGCGGGCCGGAGAACGCGCCCTCCGCCGCGCCGATAGACAACGTGGCCCTGCCGTCCGCAAAGCCAGTGCGCAGCAGGGTCGTGCGATATTCGCCCTGTTGATACGCGTTGGAGACCGTGTCGTCCTCGTAAAGCGTGGCCTCCCCTGCCTGATCCGCGCTGGGGTACACATCCAGGGTCAGGTGGCTCCAGTCGCCGTCCTTGGTGGTGAGCATCTCGTCGGCCAGGGGGATCACCGCGCCGCGGCGCACGTAGATGGGGTATTCGTCTATTTCGAGGGGGCCGATTTCGACGGTCTGCGGGCCGGTGAGGGTCTCGCCGGTGACGGTATCAATCCAGTCGCCCCCGGGGATCCAGACCGCGCGGGGCAGGCTTTTTTCCGAGGGCCGCGCCGGGACGCAGCGCAGCTTGCAGAGCGCGCCGTTCTCCTCCTCGAAGAACTCCAGGCGCAGGTCATATGCGCGGCCCGCCTCCAGCACCGGGTCCGGGGAAAATTCCGCCACCTGCGGCTGCCAGCTGTCCACGAGGAGTTCGCCGTCGATATACAGGCGGC
>WQTL01000456.1 GCA_009786275.1 Bacillota bacterium
ACAGCCGCCCGCCAATTGCCAAACGCCTAAAAAAACCTCTTGCATTCCCCGTCATTTATGCTATAATCATAAATAAGCCAAGCGTAACTTTTGGGAATGCTGCGGAAAGAGGTGGTCGGGTGGCAAAAAAGAAAACCATACAGGAGAAGGACATCGGCCGGCGGTACGTGGGCACGAGGGAGACGGCGGCCTACGTGCTCTACGACGTGGCGCAGAACGTGCCGAGCATCGACATGGGCGAGTTCGGGCTGCGGGTGCTGCCCATCGACCTGAAGATTTCGGCCCTGCTGGGGCCCTTCGCCACCGCGTGGGACATCATCAACGACCTGTTCTGCGCGGCCTGGGTGGACAAAACACGCACGCGCTTCGGTAAGTTCAAGCCCTATCTGGTGCTCTACCCCATCTACGGCATCCCCATGCGGCTGCTGCTGTTCCTGCTGCCCTTCTTTTTCTGGAACACGGCCAACGACTTTTTGCCCAAGGTGGCCATGAACTTCGCGCTGGGCCTGTTCAACGAGCTGACCGGCACCATCTCGGGCATCTGCCGCACGGGCATGCTGGCCAACATCACGCCCAACCCGGAGGAGCGCCTGCTGCTGATCACCAAGGCGAACCTCTACAGCATGGCGGGGGAGGATTTCATCCCCAAGCAGCTGTTCACCGTCCTGCGGGACATTGTCTCCAACGCGAAGGACAAAAGCCTCACCCAGATCAACATCAACATGCGCTCGCTGTACCTGATTTTCGGCATGAGCACCATCATCATCGCGGGGGCGCTTTCGCTGTACTTCGCGATTGTGGCCAAGGAGCGCGTGTTCGGCTCGGAGGCCGCCCGTGAGAAGCCGCCCTCCCTCAAGGAGCAGGTGCTGGCGCTGCGGCGCAACCGCCCGCTGCTGATGATGATGCTCGCGGAGGTGCTGGGCAACTTCAAGGTCAACAGCCAGTCGGGCCACTACCACAAGGCCATCTTGAACTTCGCCTCCTTCGGCCTGGTATCCGGCCTGCCCGGCGGGCCCTTGAGCTTTATCAGCTACGCCTGGGTGCCCAAGCTGCGCCGGCGGTTTTCCACCAAGGCCCTGTGGATTCTGAAGGACTATATCAACCCGCCCATGCTGGTGCTGATCTACTTTTTCGGCAGGATCAAAACGCGCAGCCCGGATAAGATTCGGCGGGGCATTACACACAACTACCTGGACCTGGTGCCCATGCTCATCGCCTTCGGCATACAGAACACCATCGACATGTGCTTCTACGGCATGGGCAAGGTGATCCCCGAGGAGCTGCGCAACGAGTGCATCGACTACGGCGAGTGGAAGAGCGGCTTCCGCAGCGAGGGCATGACCGGCGTGCTGCGCTCCCTGCCCGCGAAGATCACCAGCACCCTCGGCGCCTCCATGAACAACCTCATTCTCGACGCCGTGGGCTTCCGGCTCGGCAACGACTACATCAACCAGAGCGAAAAGACCAAGGCCAGCGTGTTCGCCCTGTCCACCATCCTCCCCGCGCTGTTCAGCCTTGTCACCCTGGCGCCCAAGCTGCTGTTCAACATCACCAAGAAGGACCGCGAGGTCATGTACGCGGAGCTGGCCGAGCGCCGCGCGGCGGCTGTGGCCGCGGCCCAAGGCATAGAATTGGAGCAGGCCGGGTAAAATAAATGCAAACACCCCCTTGACAACCTTGCCATGATTGGCTATAATGGGGATGTCAGGGGGTGCTTGGTTCGGCACTGCCGGGAACAGGTGTCTCCCCTCAGCTGAACATCATTGATGTTTCTCTCAGAAAGACCAACCGCCCACTGTTTGTCAGACCGGGCGGTTTATCTTTTTTATTGCTGAAGCCATGGAAAGGAGTCCCCATGCGCCGTATCACCAACCGCGCCTTCGCTTTGCTGGCCGTCCTGTTCGGCTTTCTGGCCGGGCTGGGGATTCTGGCCGGCAGCTTCGCCGTCAACGGGGCGCAGTGGGCCACCAACCGCGCCAACGGGCATATCTATACCGGCGGGGCCATCGCCCGGGCGGGCTCGGTGCTGGACAGGAACGGCGTCACCCTGGCCCAAACAAAAAACGGCAAGCGGGACATGCCCGGGGGCGCCACGCTGCGCAAGGCCACCCTCCACGCCGTGGGGGACCCGCAGGGCTTCGTCTCCACAGGGGCGCACGCCGCCTTCCGCGGCGACCTGACGGGCTACAGCCGCATAAGCGGTATCTACGGCCTGGTGCGCTACGGCCGCGGCAGCGACGTGAAACTCACCATCGATTCCAGGCTCTGCCGCGCCGCCTGGCAGGCCCTGGACGGCCGCAAGGGCACTGTGGGGGTCTACAATTACACGACCGGCGAGGTGCTGTGCATGGTGTCCTCGCCCAGCTATGACCCGCTGTATAAGCCCAAAAACATCGACGCCAACCCGGCCTACGAGGCTGTCTATCTAAACAGGTTTTTGCACGGGCTGTTCACGCCGGGCTCGACCTTCAAAATTATCACGGCGGCCTGCGCGATGGAAAATATGCCCGGCATCGACACCCGCAGCTTCACCTGCACCGGCAGATACGCCACGGGGGAGGGCTACGTCACCTGCCGCGAAAAGCACGGCACGCTTGGCTTCGAGAAGGCGCTGAACGTCTCGTGCAACAGCGTGTTCTCGCAGCTGGCGGTGGAGCTGGGCGAGGCGGCCCTGCGCAAAACCGCCGAAGCCATGGGCTTCAACCAGACGTATTACAGCGACAAGCTGCCCCTGGCCATCAGCCAGTTTCCCGCCGGCCCGAGGAATTCCCTGGAGCTGGGCTGGACGGGCGTGGGGCAGCACACCACGCTGGCCAACCCCTGTCAGATGCTGCTGCTCATGGGGGCCATCGCCAACGGCGGGCAGGGCGTCATGCCCCGGCTGGTGATCAGCACAACCACGCCGGGCGGGGCCACCCTCCCCGCCGGGCGGGCGAAAACCGCCCTGCGCATCGATGAGACCATCGCCGCGCGCCTGCGCACCATGCTGCGCTCGGATGTGACCGTCACCTACGACCCATCGGGCAACAAAACGGGCAGTATGCAGCTCTGCGGCAAAACCGGCACCGCCGAGGTGGACGGCAAGCAGCCCCACGCGTGGTTCGTGGGCTTCTCACTGAATCCCGCCACGCCTTACGCGATTGTGGTGGTGGGGGAGAACGCGGGCAGCGGCCAGGGCGTGGCGTTCGAGATCGCGGCCACGGTGATGCGGGCAGCGAAGTAGAGAACAAGGCAAAACGGACAGTCGCTCCGCGAGCGAAAATCATGACAACCAAAACTACACAAAGGAGCACCCCCTTGCAACAATCAAACCTGCGCAACATCGCCATCATCGCCCACGTGGACCACGGCAAGACCACCTTGGTGGACGAGCTGCTCAAGCAGAGCGGCACCTTCCGCAAGAACGAGGCCGTGGCCGAGCGGGTGATGGACTCCAACGACCTCGAGCGCGAACGCGGCATCACCATCCTCTCGAAGAATACGGCGATTCACTACGAAGGCGTGAAAATCAACATCGTGGATACCCCCGGCCACGCCGATTTCGGCGGCGAGGTGGAGCGCATCATGATGATGGTGGACGGCGTGCTCCTGCTGGTGGACGCCTTCGAGGGCTGCATGCCCCAGACCCGCTTCGTGCTGAAAAAAGCCTTGGGGCTGGGCAAGAAGGCCATCGTGGTGGTCAACAAGATCGACCGCTCCGGCGCGCGGCCCGCGGAGGTCGTGGACGAGGCGCTTGACCTGTTCATCGAGCTGGGCGCGGACGAGGACCAGCTGGAATTCCCGGTAATCTACGCCAGCGCGCGGGACGGCTACGCCTCCCCGGACCCGGACGCAACCGAGGGCGACATGCGGCCGCTCCTCGACGCCATTTTGCGGGAGATCGAGCCGCCTTCCGGCGACCCGGACGAGCCGCTGCAGCTGCTGATCTCCTCCCTGGAATACGACGACTACGTGGGCCGCATCGGCGTGGGAAGGGTGGAGCGCGGCTGCGTCAAGCGCAACCAGACGGCCCTCCTGTGCAATGAAAACGCGCCCGAGGGCGTTGACGTGCGCGTATCGAGATTATACCAGTTCGAGGGGCTGAACCGCGCGGAGGCGCAGGAGGCCGCCCCGGGCGACATCGTGTGCGTCTCGGGCATCGAGGGCATCAACATCGGCGACACCCTGTGCGACCCGGAGCACCCCGAGCCCCTGCCCTTCATCCAGATCGACGAGCCCACCATCAGCATGCAGTTCCTGGTGAACGACAGCCCCTTCGCCGGGCGCGAGGGGAAATACGTTACCTCCCGCAATTTGCGCGACAGGCTGTTCAAAGAGGTGCAGACGAATGTCAGCATGCGCGTGGAGGAGACCGGCACCACCGACGCATTCAAGGTCAGCGGCCGGGGCGAGCTGCACCTTTCCATCCTCATCGAGACCATGCGCCGCCAGGGCTACGAATTGCAGGTGAGCCGCCCGAAGGTTATCACCAAGACCGTCAACGGCAAGCTCTGCGAGCCCATGGAGCTGCTCATCGTCGAGGTCCCGGAGCAATATGTCGGGGCCGTGATCGAACGCATCGGCGCGCGTAAAGGCGAGCTGGAGAGCATGGGCGCGCGGGACGGCGGGGCCACCCACCTGGAATTTTCGGTGCCCTCCCGGGGGCTGATCGGCTACCGCTCGCAGTTCCTCACCGATACCAACGGCAACGGCATCATGAACCAGCTCTTCGCGGGCTACGAGCCCTGGAAGGGCGACATGCCGGCCCGCGAGCGCGGCTCCATCGTGGCCCACGAGGCCGGCGAAGCCACCGCCTACGGCCTGTTCAACGCCCAGGAGCGCGGGCGGCTGTTCCTCGGCCCCGGGGCCCCGGTCTACACGGGCATGGTCTGCGGGGAATCCGCCCGCGGCGAGGACATGGTCATCAACGTGTGCAAGAAAAAACAGCTGACCAACACCCGCGCGGCGGGCTCCGACGACGCCCTGCGCCTGACCCCGCCGACCATCCTGAGCCTGGAGCAGTGCATGGAGTTCATCCGCGACGACGAGCTGCTGGAGGTGACGCCCAAGAGCCTGCGCCTGCGCAAGCGGGAGCTGAACAAGGAGCAGCGGATGAAGGCGGCGAGCAGGCGGTAGGGCTAATGCCTGCCATACCTCGCGGCGCGCAAGGGGGCTATGCCGCGCCGCAGCCCGAGGCAGTACGAGCTGATCGTGAACTTTATCGCGTGGGCGGCGGAACAGCGGGTGTGATGAAAAAGCGGAGACGCACAGCTGTGCGCCTCCGAAAATATTCGCAGCCCCTATGCGCTGATTTTCTCCGCCGCCGCCTGCGCCGCCTGCGCCTCCGGTACGCGCTCCAGGAAATCAACGGCCGCCCAGGTGTTTACGCCCGCGCTCTCCTTGCCCGTGGCCAGGTTCACGCGCGCGCCCAGCAGCACGCACTTCGACGCCCCCTTGAATACCTCTTTGCCCCCGGAGGTCATCTGCGTGATCACGTGGGGGTCGCCGGTTTTTGCGAGTGCGGGCAGGGCAGGGCCGCCGGGGTAGTAGGTTGTACGGCCATTTTGGAAGCGGACAAGGTCGCCGATTTTGGGCGGCGGTGGGGGCGGAAGGGGTTCATCGATAGTTCTCACAACCGAGTAGGTGATCCAATCCAGTTTGCCCCAACTGAGCCACGCACGCTCTGACAGCTTCGTTTGCATCACCTTGTAGTATGGGGATGAGCCACGCGCCTCAATCACCTGTCCGTCGCCGATATATACGCCGACATGCCCTTTCATAAACACCAGCGCACCCGGCTGATCCGGAATGGTTGCCATCGAGCCATTGGTTTTGCAGTACTTTTTTATCTCGTCCGCGTTGACATCCTGCGCCCCGTTGTAACTCGGCTTGCTGGTCGGCGTTTCGGACCAGAGATACCCTTTAATCAGGCCAACGCAGTCATACACCCGTTTGCTCTGCCGGATATCCCTCTGATAATCCTCCTCCCTTGAATAGTGGTCCGGATACTTCTCTCTTCTGTTGTCCAATAATGCCTGATTGGCCACATATCCAAACGTGCCATACCAATACGGGTTGCCTAATTGTGCTTGCGCGTACGCCACCAGTCCAGCCGCTGTTTTTTCCGCCATGTTTGTCTTATCCTCCTATTTTTTATTGATATGGTCCCCGAGTTTCTTCCCCCCGCTGAACAGCCCGCATTTGAGCTCCTTTACGCAGGCCTCGATCAGGATGTCCGGCTCGAAATCCGCGCTCCCGACAATCGGCCAAAGCTCATTTTCGATAAAACTGCACATGCAAGCCCTTTCCTTTCGCGCGCCAGCGCAATAATGTGAAAAGATCATACAATATCTTCCGTGCACTTGTCAATGATTTATCGGCAAATCATTGACAAATTCTCCGAAAAATCACTGATAAATGGGATAATAAGGGGAAATATCGCATGATTACTGACAATTGTTGCCTATGCCCCCGCCGCTGCCCCTCCCGCGCCAATGGCCTGTGCGGCGAGCGCGATTTCACCCACGCCCGCGTGGCCAAAACCATGCTCCACCGCTGGGAGGAGCCCTGCGTCAGCGGGGCGCGCGGCACGGGGGCGGTGTTTTTCGCGGGCTGCAACCTGCGCTGCGTCTTCTGCCAGAACCACCGGATCAGCCAGCCGCGGCCTGTAGGGGCGGCGTGCCAGCCGCCCGCATACGAGCAAGCCGACGCCCCCCGCCTGGCAGAACAATTCTGGCGGCTCCACGCCGAGGGCGCGGAGAGCATCAGCCTGATTTCGCCCACCCACGTGCTGCCCGTTGCCCGCGAGGCCATGCGCCTGGCGAAGGGCCAGGGCTTCCCCCTGCGTTTCGTGTGGAATTCCAACGCCTATGAGAACCCGGAGGCTTTGCGGACCCTCGAGGGGCTTGTCGGTCTCTACCTGCCCGATTTGAAATACTTTGACGATGCCATGGCGTTGGCGTACTCCGCGGCGCCGGCGTATTTTGCGCACGCCTGCGCCGCGATCAAGGAGATGTCCCGGCAGGGCGAGGTGCTCATACGCCACATGGTGCTGCCCGGCGGGCGCAAGGACTCCATGCGCGTGCTGGATTGGATCGCGGAAAACGTTCCGGGGGCGAAAATCAGCCTGCTGGCGCAGTATACGCCCATGTACCGCGCGGCAGAACACCCGCCCTTGCACCGCCGCCTGACCGCTTTTGAATACGAAAGCGCGGCGGAATACGCCCTTTCCCTTGGGCTGCAGGGCTATTTTCAACAGCGGGAGGCCGCCACGGACGCATACACGCCAAATTTTCACGCATAACCTTTCGGCTACCGTCAGAATCGCCCCCTTGGGGGAGATGCCGCGCAGCGAAAGAGGGGGGAAATCAAAAAAATTCCTGCAAACCCCAACATTTCATACTAAATTCATTTGACAAATACGGGGCGCGTCTGTTATACTATATGCTAGATACTGGGGATGTATTGTTTCGAGAGGAGAACGCATACGCATGGCAATGAAAAAGCTGTTTTCGCAGGACATCGGCATCGATCTGGGGACGGCGAACACCCTTGTGTTCGTCAAAAGCAAGGGGATCATCATACGCGAGCCATCGGTGGTGGCGGTGGACCAGAAGGCCAACCCGCCCCGGGTGGTGGCGGTGGGCACGCAGGCCAAGGAGATGATCGGGCGCACGCCCGGCTCCATCGTGGCGGTCCGGCCGCTGAAGGACGGGGTCATCGCCGATTTTAACATCACGGCGGACATGCTCAAGGAGTTCATACGCCGGGCGATGAACAACTCCTTCGGGCGGGCCAACGTGCTCATATGCATCCCCTCGGGCGTCACCGAGGTGGAAAAGCGCGCGGTATACGGCGCGGCCAAGGGCGCCGGGGCCAGGGAGGTCCACACCATCGAGGAGCCCATGGCGGCGGCCATCGGCGCGGGCCTGCCCGTGGGCGAGCCCACCGGCTCCATGGTGGTGGATATCGGCGGCGGCACCAGCGAGGTGGCGGTGATCTCCCTGGGGGACGTGGTGACCTCCCGCTCCACCCGGGTGGCCGGCGACAACTTCGACGACGCCATCATCGCCTACATCAAAAAGAAGTACAACCTCCTGGTGGGCGAGCGCACGGCAGAGAATATCAAGACGACCATCGGCTCCGCCTTCCCCTACGAGGGCGAGGGCACCATGATCATCAAGGGCCGCAACCTGATGGACGGCCTGCCCAAGCACGTGGAGATCACCGCCGAGGAGATACGCGAGGCCCTGGCGGACCCCGTCAACCAGATCCTCGACGCCATCCGCGCCACTTTGGAGCGCACCCCCCCCGAGCTTGCCGCCGACATCATCGACCACGGGATCATGCTCACCGGCGGCGGGGCGCTGCTGCGGGGCATCGACCAGCTGATCTCCAGCGAGACGAAGATCCCCGTGCATATCGCCGAGAACCCCCTGGACTGCGTTGTGGACGGCACGGGCCTGTGCCTGGAAAACAGCCATCTGTACCATACCAACGAGGACGATTAACCTTTGAAGCGATTCTGGAAAAACGCCGCGGTGCGCGTGTTCGCCGCGGTCCTGGCGATGCTGGCGGCGGGCTCCCTGCTGTCGCTCGCGCTGCGTGGTAAAACCTCCCCCTTCACCTCTGCCGTAGGGCTGGTCACCAGCCCCCTGCAGGGGCTTTGCGCCTCTCTGGCGAACTACGCGAAGGACTTCGCCGCCTACTTCCGCTCCTCCGCCGCGCTCCAGGAGGAACTGGATAAGCTGCGGGCGGAGAATGACTCCCTTCGCGAGCGCTTGGTGGGCTACGACGACGCGATAAAGAAGCTTTCCACCTACGAAAAATTCCTGGAGCTCAAAAAGGAGAACCCCAATTTCAAGTTCGCCGAGGCCAGCATCATCCTGATAGACCCCGCCAGCCAGTTCGGCACCTTCACCCTGGGCCGCGGCAGCATTTCAGGGATCAAGGTACAGGATCCCGTGCTCTACGGCAAATACCTGGTGGGCGTGGTGAGCAAGGTGGATCTGACCTCCTGCGTGGTGGAGACCATCCTCAACCCGCACGTGAGCGTCGCGATATACGAGACCGCCACGGGGGAGATCGGCACGGAGAACACCACCATGCAGCTGGGGGAGCAGGGCCTTTGCGCGGTGACGCAGCTGCCGCGCACCACGGCCATCATCCCCGGGGCGATCATCTGCACCTCGGGCCGGGGCGGCGTCTATCCGAAGGACCTCATCGTCGGCACCGTGACGGACGTCGTGGACGACGACCAGAACGTATCGGCCATCGCCATCGTGCAGCCCGCGGCGGATTTCGCGGCGCTGCGGGATGTGTTCGTGCTGATTGGGCAGTGAAATGAAAAATTTATTCCGCAACAAAAAATACCTCCGCCGCGCCCTGCTCGGGGCGCTGGTGTTCCTGACGGCCATGGCGCAGAACGTGCCACTGCTGCCGGGCATCTATGGTGTGCGCCCCCTGCCCCTGCTGCCCCTCGTGATCGCCATCGCCGTGCTGGACCAGGCGCTGCCGGGGGTGCTCTTCGGGGCCGCGGCAGGCCTGCTGTGGGACCTGAGCAGCCCGGCGGCCATACCGCACGCGCTTTATCTCGTCACCGCGGCGTTCGTGTGCGCCATGCTCATGCGCTACGTGCTGATACGCAATAAGCTCACGGTGAGCCTGCTGATGCTCCTGTTCACGGCCGGGTACCTGCTCATGCGCTGGGGCACGGACTACGCCCGCCTGCCGGGCGCGC
>WQTL01000457.1 GCA_009786275.1 Bacillota bacterium
CCGCCTGATCCGCCTCTACTACGGCTCGTTCATGCGGGTCTACGCCCACGCGCCGGAGGCCCTGCTGCGCCAAAAACTGCGCGAATCCGTGCTGCACGAGCTGACCCATCACCTGGAATCCCTCGCGGGGGAGCGCGGCCTGGAGCTACAGGACCAAATCGATCTCGCGCAGTACCGCCACGCGCCCGAAAAAAACGGATGAGTACGTTCGCGGAATTTCGCTTTCCCTATTGAAACGGGCCGGGCTTGCTGCTATAATTATGATAGCAAAATAGTGAATCCTGACGAATGCGGTGGGACGCAAGTGAAAAAAACGCTCAAAATACTGTTCTCTGCCGTCATCGCGGCCGCGATGGCGGGTTCGGCCTGGTACGCGCTGCAAGATAGGCAACAGGCCGCGGCCGGGCGGCCCTACGGCGGCGGCGAGTTCACCTACACCGGGGCGCTGCGCAACGGGCTGTTCGACGGCGCGGGCGCGGTCGCCTTCGCCGACGGCGCGCGGCTGACGGGCGAATTCCGCAAGGGGCGCTTTTCGGGCAGCCTGAACTTCATCTCCGCCGGGGATTGGCGCTTCGAGGGGAATTTCTTTGACGGGCAGCCCAGCGGCGTGTTTTTCCTGCCGAAGGGCCTGACCGCCGCGCTCTCCCGGGAGGACGCCGCCGGGTTCGCCTCGCCCCTGGGCTGGGAATACGCGGGCGGCATCGGGGAGCGCGGGCAGAACGGCGAGGGCCGCTTCACCTTCCTGAACGGCGAGAGCTACACGGGCGCCTTCCTGCTTGGCCTGGCCGAGGGGCACGGGGTCTACCGCGACGCCGGCGGCGGCGTGATTTACGAGGGCGAATGGAAGGCGGGGCTCTACCACGGGCAGGGCCGCTATACCCCCGCCGGCGGGAAATACGCCTACGAGGGCGCCTTCGAGGCCGGCTTCCCCCACGGCTGGGCGGCGTATTCGGAGGGCGGCGTCCTGCGCTACAGCGGCGAATTCGCGGGCGGCGTACCGGAGGGCCAGGGTATTTACTACAGCCCCCAGGGCTGGACCTACGAGGGCGGCTTCAAGAACGGCGTGTTCCACGGCGGCGGCGTGCTGACCAAAGACGGCGTCCCCATTGCCGGCGTATGGGAGCGGGGAAGGCAGGCCGGCCATGAATAAAAGGATTCAGTGGCTCAGCGCGGTGCGCGTGCTGGGCCAGGTCATGGTGCTGGTATACCACTTTTTCCGCGAGCTGCTGCCCGGCGGCTTCCTGGGCGTGGACGTCTTCTTCACCCTTTCCGGCTATCTCACCACCGCCCTGGCCGTCGCGGAGTTCCAGAAGTCGGGCGGCTTCGGCCTGGCGGCCTTCGGCAAGCGGCGCTTCCTGCGCATCGCGCCGCCGCTGTTTTTCAGTATCCTGTTCACGCTCCCGCTCACCCTGCTGGTCTCGCCGGATTTCACCGCGAACATCGCCAAGCAGGCGGCGGGGGCCCTGGGCTTCGTCAGCAACTTTTTCGAGATCCGCACCGGCGGCAGCTACGAGGCCAACGTACTGCCCCACCTCTACCTGCACACCTGGGCGCTCTCGGTGGAGATGCACTTCTACATCCTGTGGGGCCTGATCTGCGCGGTTCTGGCGTTATTGCTGCGGCGCACCTTCAAAAAGAACGCCGAAAAAACGCAGCGCGGCTTTAAAATCAGTATGATCACGATCTCTCTGGCAGGGGCGGCCGTTTCCTACATCGCCATGCAGCGGGCCTACGTGCCCGGGGCCGACAGCTCCGCGGCGTATTTCAGCTCGCTGTCCCACGCGTTCCCGTTTTTCATCGGCGCGGCGGCGGCGACGCTCATGGGGATCAAGCTCGACCCCAAATCGCAGCGGCGCCTGAAGAAAAAGCCCGCCAAGGCGCTCTGCGCCATGGGGTTGATTCTCTCCATCCTGGGCATCGCCGCGCTGGCCCTGCTGCTGCATTTCGACGACCCCTACGTGTACCGCTTCGGGTTCCTCGCGGCCTCCCTGCTGGCCGCATGCGCGATTTTCAGCGCGCGCGCTCTCCACGAGGCGGCGCCCGGCAAGCGCGAGCCCAGGCTCCTGTCCGTCTCGGCCGACCTGTCCTACAACATCTACCTCTACCACTGGCCGCTGTACGTCATGGCCTCGGCGCTGCTTGCGGACAACAACCTCGCCGTCCTGGCCGCGCTCGGGGCTTCCATTGTGCTGTCCGCGCTGGTGTTCTACGGCATCGAGCCCCTGTTCTTCCCGCCGAGGAAGGCCGCGCCGGCGCGCCGCGAAGCCCAAGCCAAACGCAAACATAAAAGCAAGGCCGTCTCGATGCCAGTGCTGCTGGCCGCCCTGCTCATCGGCGCGGTGGTCCGGCATCGCAGGAAGTGGATGGCCGCCGTGACGGCCCTGTTGATGCTGGCCTGCGCCCTGCCCGTCGGGCTGGTGCTGCGCAGGGCCCCCGAGCTGACAAGCATCGAGGAAAACATCTACGCCGGCTTCCTCCTCCAAGACAGGGACATCCTGGTCAGCCGCAGGGAGTGGCTGGACAGCCTCAACGGGACGCCGCTGCGCTTCGGCGGCGAAATCACCGCCATGCCGGAGCTGAAGGAGAACGAGCCGCCCCCCGAGCGCGCGCCCGCCATCCCCGTCATCTCCGCCCTGGAGGTGAGCGGCGGCGTGACCATCCTGGGGGACTCCATCTGCGTGGACGCGCGCGCCATGCTGCTGCAGAACATCCCCAACTGCACCGTGGACGCCCTGAGCTCCCGCCCGCTTTCGGTGGGCTACGAGATCATGATGGACATGCAGCAAAAGGGCACGCTGCGGGAGGTCGTGGTTTACGCGCTGGGTACGAACTCCATCGACGAGTTCGCCGAATACATCCAAAAGATCATCGACGGCCTGGAGCCGGGGCACAAGCTCGTGTTCGTCGTGCCCTTTGACGGGCGCACGCCGGATTACGGCAGGGCCTACCGGACCGCGATGCTGGAATACACCCTGCCCGCGCAATACGATTTTGTCACGCTTGCCGATTGGCGCGGGGCCATCAGCGGGAACGTGCACCTGCTGGGCAGCGACAAGTGCCACCTGGGCAAGCCGGCCTCCAGGCAGATCTACGTGGGCGTCATCGCCGAGGCGGTGCGCACGGCCTCCCGCGGACCGGCAAAATAGATACTAGATGCTAGATATTAGATTTTAGACTTTAGACGCTTCGCCCGAACAACATGGCTCGCGGCTCATCATCTAAAGTCTAGCATCTATTGTCTAGCATCTAAATACTGCGGGAACGCCGGGTTGGCCCATACCGTCGGCTGCTTTTTGCTGTGGATCAGCCACATGCGCAGCTCCTTGGTCGGCGCGGCCTTGTGCAGGGTGTCCTTCATGAACCACGTATAGTCCGGGTACATGCAGGTCGCCGCGTCGATGATGCCGTCCGGCGAGCGGTATTTGGAGTTGGAGGGCGGTAACGTCTCCCCGAAGGGCGCGACGGTCGCCCCGCCGGAGGCCCGCGCGGTGTCGATGAGGCTGTCGGTCTGGTAGTATTTCGACTTCGTGGCGGGGATGGGCGCGGAGCCGTAGCCGCAGACCACGGCGATTTTCACGCCGTCTTTCCGCGCCTTCTCCAGCAGCTGGTGCGCCCTGGCCTGCACCTCGTACTGGTAGCGGTCGGTTTTCTCCAGCAGGGCCTTGTATTTCGTCTCGTCGCCCAGCATCATCGCGCGCGCGTCCCGGTAATAATCTGCGGGCGTAAAAGTCCAGATCACGGGCATCTGGCCGAACAGCGGGTTCAGCACGTCGAAATAGAGCGCGTCGCCCCCGGCGGCCACCAGGCCCCGGCCCAAGGGGGCGGTGAAATCCAGCAGGTGCAGGCGGCGCACCAGGTCCATCCCCCGGCGCAGCGAGCCCGAGCCGTCGTCGTAGTTGGCGATGTAGTTCGTCACCGCGGGGCCGGAAAGCTCCACCTGCCCGGTGAGCAGCTCGCCCACCATCTGCAGGCCCTGCCACGCGCCGTTGACCAGCAGCAGGGCCTCCAGCCGGGAGGAGCCGTACTGCTTCAGGTAGGTCATGGCCACCGCCGAGCCCTCGCTGAAGCCCGTGAGGGCGATTTTTTTGTGCCCGGTGTGCGCGCACAGGGCCTTGATAAAGTCGTTGAGCCCCGCCGCAGCCTCGAAGGGGTCGCCGCGCCAGTCGTACTCGTACTTGTACTCGGGATTTTTGGTATGATCTTTCTTTTTGTCGATTTTCCAATGGGCCGTGATGGGCTCCACGCTGCGGCCCCGCTCGTCCATGGCCAGGTGGCCCATCATGCCGCCGAGCACCGCCCCGAAGGCGTTGGCGATGGACTTCCCGCCCCGGGACACCGGCGTGAGCGCCAGCCAGCCCAGGGCCTTGAAGATATCCCCCGCCAGGTTGTCCGTGACGGCCAGGCCCACCTCCCGCTGCTCCGGCGTGCCCTCGTCGTAGAAGAGCGCGTTGCCGCCGAAGCCGTCCACGAACACCTGCAGCACCTCGCCGCAGCCGCAGGCCTGCGCCGCGCCCGCGGGCAGGGCAAGAACCGCCGCCAGCAACGCCGCGCACAGAAGGAACGCCAGTACCTGTTTCATTTTCATGCGAAACCCTCCCGTTATATATTGATATAAAGATTACCCATGCCTGCATTCCTTGATTTTCAGCGCCCGCCCCACGTCCAAAAACGGCCCGTCCAGGCAGGAGATGAACCCGCCCTCGCTGGCGCATTTCCCGCAGATCCCCACGCCGCAGCTGGTCTGGTACTCAATCGAAACTTTAATATTCTCGTCGCCGGTGATTTTCTTTTCTATCGCGTAGCTCTTCTCGATCATGGGCTTCGGCCCCACATTGATGAACACCTGCGTTTCGCCCTCCTCGAAGGGGTACGCCTCCAGCAGGCCGGTGACGTAGCCCTGCGCGCCCACGCTGCCGTCCTCCGTGGCGATATGCACCTCGCCCAGCGCGGCGTAGCGCTCCTGGCCGAAGATATCGCCCCGCATCTTTCCGCCCAGGAAGAAACGAACTTTACAGGATTCGTTGTATTTCTTCGCGATTTCGTAGACAGGGGCGATCCCCGTGCCGCCCGCGACGAAATTCACTGTCACGCCCCGGCAGTCCCAAACACCCTTGCCATACGGCCCCCGGACGAAAATCTCGCCGCCCACGGATAAACTCGTCAGCGCGTTGGTGAAGAAGCCCACGTTTTTGACGATAAACTCCCTGTCGCCGTGCGAATACAGGGCGAAGGGCTTCTCCCCCACCCCGGGGATCATGAGAAAGAAGAACTTCCCGGCCACGTCGCTGTCGGCGCCGTAGCCCTCCCATTTGCTCACCGTGAGCTTGTGCAGCGCGTCCGTGAGGGCCTCGTTCTTCTCGATGACGCACCTGCGGTAGTCCATGTTGGTCACGGGCGGCAGGGTATAAGTATTGCTTTGATGAATAAGCTCATTTTGCAGGCTGTCGAGGTATTTTTCGGTCTCCTCCGTATTGAGGTTCGTCAGCGCGCTGCCGATGCCGAAGAAATCGGCCCCGGCCGTGTTGTAGCTCTCCACATGCCCCGTAGTGAAAATACCGCCCATGCCGATGACCGGGGGCTGCGGGCCGATCACCGCGCGGATATCGCGCAGCAATTTCAGCCCCATGGGCCGTATGGCCTCGCCGGACATGCCGCCCACCACGTTCGAGAGCACGGGCGCGCCCCCGACGTACTCAATCGTCGGCCCGATGGAATTCGTCACCGCGATGCCCGCTGCGCCGCCGGCCATCACCTCGCCCGCGAGCTTGGCGGCGTCCGGGATGACGGAGGACAACTTGACGAACACCGGGACGTCGAAGCGCTCCGCGACCGCCTTTGTGATGCGCGTCACAAGCCCCGCGTCGCTGCCGACGGAGAGTCCGAAGCCCTTGGCGTGCGGGCAGGACATGTTCAGCTCGAAGCCGTCGGCATAGGGGGCGAGGAGCTCTGCCGTGCGCAGGAAATCCTCCGGGTCCTTGCCGAAGATGGACACCAGCAGGAATTTGTTCTCCGGCACCGTGATTTTGGCCAGCTCCCGGGCGAAAACCTCGGCCCCGGGGTTGGCCAGCCCCACCGCGTTAAGGTAGGAGTTCTCCGCGTAGCGCACGTACAGCGGCTCCTTGTAGCCCGCCCGCGGCTCAAAACTGACGCTCTTGGTGGTGATCATGCCGATGGAGGCGATCCCGAAATAGCGCTCGATGGCGGAGGCGTGGGCACAGCGCACCCCGGAGGGGATGACGAAGCGGCCCCGGATTTTCTTCCTGCCGATGGCGATATCGCTGTAAAAGCCGGGGGTATGTAAATTGTGCATCGAAGTGAAATCTCCCGTCGGATTGATCTGTTATACCAAGGATAAGGATATCATAGCAGCGGGGAAAAGTCAAGCGTCTGCGCCTTGACTTTGCGCGCATCCTGTGCTAAAATTGAGCAAACGAACAAAGGAGGCCCCCCATGCCCGAGCTGCCCGACCTGGAAGTATACAAGACGAACCTCTTCAACCGGCTGACCTCCAAACGCCTTGCCGGCCTGGAGGTATACAATCCCCAGAAGGTGCGCGCCCCCAAGGCCGCCATGCTGGAAGGCCTGGCGGGCAGGGAGCTGCTGCGCATCGAGCGCGTGGGGAAGGAGCTGCTCTTCGACTTCGGCGGGAACAGGACGCTCGCGGCGCATTTGATGCTCAACGGGACAATCTCGATTGTGCCGCAGGAGGCCGCCGGCTCGATCGGCTTCAAGATTTTCGCCCTGTGCTTCGAGCGGGAGACCCTCGTATTCAGCGACATGGGGGGCCTGTGCACCATACGCTACATGCCCGTGCCCGATAAAACCCCGGACGCCTTCGCCGCCTCGTTCACCCTTGAGTATTTTCTGAGGGCCGCCCATGCCAAGCCCCGCATGAACATCAAGGCCTTCCTGATCGACCAGAAGATCGTCAAGGGCATCGGCAACGCCTACGCCGACGAAATTCTCTGGGCCGCGCGCGTTTCGCCCCACTCTTTGGTCGGAAAAATCCCGGAGGACAGCCTAATGGCGCTCCATCGGGCCATCGGGTCCGTGCTGCACGAGGCCGTCGATTCCATCCAAAAAATCTCCCCGGACATCATCACAGGGGAGGAGCGCAGCTTCCTGAAGGTCCACAACAAGCGGCTGAAAAAAACCGAAACCGGCTATCCCATCACCGTGGAGCGGGTCGCCTCGAAGATCACATATTATACGGCGGAGCAGGTGGCCTACCTATAAGCGTTCATTCCAGGTCGAACAGCGACAGCTGCCGCTCCTTCGCCTCAAACCGGTGCAAATACCCGAACACGTCGTCAGGCCGGTGCAAAATCCCGTGCGCCGTACAGGTTCGCGTAAAAATCTCCATCAGCCGCGCCTGATTCGGGCTGGGGCACTCGTAGCTGTTGCCGAACGCGCGGATATACCGTTCCTTCATGCCGGGGAAATGCTCGTCCAGCCTGGCGTAGTAGTACTCCCTGTCGCCCTCGCGCAGGGTCATGCCGAAGCCGAAGCATAAAATCCCCCGCACCCGGGCGCGCACGCAATAGTCCAGCAGGCCGCGCAGGTTCTCTTCCGTGTCGTTGATAAAGGGCAAAATCGGGCTGAGCCACACCACCGTGGGGATACCCTCGTCCCGCATCGTTTCCAGCGCGGCGAAGCGCTCGCGTGTCGTCGATACATTCGGCTCGACGATACGGCACAGCGTTTCATCGAAAGTCGTCAAGGTCATCTGCGCCACGCATTTCGTTTTCGCGTTGATCGCCTTGAGCAAATCCAAATCCCGCAGGATGCGCGCGCTTTTCGTCAGGATTGTCAGCCCGAAGCCGTAGCGCCCGATGAGCTCCAGGCACTGCCGGGTGAGGCGCAGCTCCTCCTCCGGGGGGATATACGGGTCGCACATGGACCCGGTGCCGATCATGCAGGGCTTGCGCTTCCGGCGCAATTGCGCCTCCAGAATCCGCGCGGCGTCCCGCTTGACCTCGATGTCCTCGAAGTCATGCTGCATCTGGTAGCACGCGCTGCGGCTGTCGCAGTAGATGCAGCCGTGGGTGCAGCCCCGGTAGAGGTTCATGCCATTCTGCGGGGAGAGGATGGTCTTATAGGCGGCGTAGTGCATGGCGGGCCTTTCAATGCGAAATGTCCGTTGTATTGTACTGTTTTTGCACGGAAAAAGCAATGCTTTCTCCTGCTTGATTTTTTTCACACAATGTGTTATGATGTCAAAAACGCTTGAAGGAGGCCCCCTATGGCCCTCACACCCTCCCAGCGCGCCGCCATCCGCCATCCCGTCCGCTGGCTGCGCAGCACCGCCCCGGAGTCGCCCGGCGAAATCCCCCGCAGGGAGCTGTCCAATTACACCCTGGGCCTGACGGGGCAGAACCAGCTCTACAACATGGCGGGCGGCAGGTTCTTCCACTTCTGCACCAACGTGCTGATGATCGACTCCATCACGGTGGGGAAGATGACCGGCGCCATCACGGTGTTCGACGCCCTGAACGACCCCGTGGCCGGCGCGCTCATCGATAACCACCGCTTCAAGGACGGGCGCAAGCTCCTGCCGTGGATCAGGCTGACCTCGCTGCCCATCGCACTGGCGGCGTTTTTGCTCTTCATCAACTGGAATTTTCCCAGCCAGGCCCTGCGGGTGGCCTACTGCGTGGTGGTTTACGTCATTTGGGACGTCCTCTATTCCTTCCAGGATTCCGCGCTGTGGGGGATGACCGCCGCGATTTCGCCCCACTCCTCCCAGCGGGCGCGGGCCACCCAGTGGGCGGACATCGGCGCGATGCTGGGCGGGCTGCTGCCGGCGCTGCTCACGCCTATGCTCAGCGGCGACGGCGCGTTCGGGATCAACCAGCAGCAGTGGTATTTCATCTTCGCCGCGGTGATGTGCCTGGGCGGCGGCACCCTGACCATGGCCTCCCTGGGCACCACGGAACGCGTGCGCTCGATGCCCGGCGAGGAGCGCTCCGTCTGGAAAAACATCGGCTCCCTGCGCTACAACTACGTGCTGCTGCTCTTCCTGGCCAGCGAGGTGCTCAAGCACTGCTCCCCCAACGTCAACGAGATGTACATCTTCCAGCAGATGAGCTACCAGGTGGGCGGCAAGGCCGTCCCGGCCACGCTGCTCATCACCATCCTGGGCGCGGCGACGGGCCTGCCGGGCGTGGCGGCGAAGTTTTTCGCCACCAAGATCGCCGAACGCGCGGGCGGCATGAAGCGCGTGCTGATCATCACCTGCGTCGCGGGCATCGCCGTGCGCACGCTGCAATATTTCATCGGGATCAACACGCTGCCGCGCTTCCTCCTGATGTACCTGGTCGACGTCATCTACGGCCTGCCCAGCGGGATCAACAACATCGCCATGCGCACCATGATCAGCGACAGCGTGGAATACGTGGAATGGAAGACCGGCGAGCGCACGGAGGGCATCACCATGGCGGTGCGCAACCTCATGAGCAAGCTTTCCGGCGCCATCCAGAAATACATACAGGGCTATTGCCTGCGCTTTTTGCAGTTCGACGCCGGGCTGGTGAAGGCCAACCGCCCGCAGAACGCGCATTTCCACAAGTGGATCTGGCCGGTGTTCCGCCTGGGGCCGGTGGTGGGGCTGGTGCTCTCGCTGGTCCCGCTGCTCGTGCTGAAATACCCGGATTCCCTCAAGCAAAAGGTGGAGTCCGAGATGGCCGAGAGGCGGGCCATGGCGGAGGTTGAGGTATAACACCCCCCGGCCTTC
>WQTL01000458.1 GCA_009786275.1 Bacillota bacterium
CGGGGCTTCCGAAGGCAAAATCAAGCCCTGGTGGGACGTCACCGAACAAGACATCTCAGCCATGCTGGCCGCCACGGACTGGTGCCCCGCCGATAAGGGCTATTTCAGGGGCGGCGGCTACAGTTCGCACTTCAAAACCCTCGCGGAGATGCCCGCGACCATGATCCGCTTCAACATCGCGGAGGGCGTAGGCCCCGTGCTGCAAATCGCCGAGGGCTGGACCGTCACTTTGCCCGACGACGTGCACAAGGCCCTTGACCTGCGCACCGACCCCACTTGGCCCACCACCTGGTTCGCGCCGCGCGTGGATACCTCCTGCACAGCCTTTTCTGACGTATATTCCGTGATGGCCAACTGGGGCGCGAATCACGGCAGCCTCACCTATGGGCACATCGGCCGGGATTTGATCACCCTGGCCAGCATGCTGCGCATTCCGGTCTCCATGCACAACGTACCCAAAAGCGATATTTACAGGCCGCACTGCTGGGCCGCGTTCGGCACGAAGGACCTGGAGAGCGCGGATTACCGTGCGTGTACGGCCTACGGGGCGCGGTTCTGATGATACGGCTGGAAACAGAGCGCTTAGTGATTCGTGATCCGCTGCCGGCGGACATTGACGGCTGGCACCGGCTTTTGTCCGACGCGAAAACGATGTACTATCTGCCGGAAATCCGGACGCGCTCGCTTGGGGGCAGCCGCAGAAACCTCTGCGCGGCCATCGCCGAATCGAAAAAAAGGAACCGGGCAAAATACTTTTTTGCCATTGAGCACGGGGCCACAGGCGCGTTCGTCGGCTCGGTGGGCTATACCGTCACGCAGACGACGACGCCGGGCAAGCTTGCCGGGGCAGGTTATTTTATCCTGCCCGCCTATCACGGGCTGGGGATGACGGCCGAGGCGCTGGGCGAGGTGCTGCGCTTCGCCTTCGAGGAGGACGGCGTGTATCGGATGGGCACGGGCTGCCTGGCCGAAAACCGGGCGTCCGAGCGGGTGATGCAAAAGTGCGGCTTCATCAAAGAGGCGGAGTATAAATCGCTCGTATGGCACGACGGGCGCCTGAAGGACCGCGTGGAATACAGGCTTTTGCGAGACGAATGGGAGGCATGCCGATGCGCCGCGCCGAACTGGAAGTCACCGGCTTCAATGAAATAGTCGGCATCCTGCGCCGGGCGGACACCATCCGCTTGGGGCTGCACGATGCGCCCTACCCCTACGTGGTGCCGCTGTCCTTTGCCTTTGAGGCGCGGGACGGGCGCATTGCGCTGTATTTCCATGGGGCGTCAGAGGGCCTCAAGCACGAGCTCCTCGCCCGCGACCCCCATGTGTGCGCGGAGGCGGATATCTTCCACGGCTGCCGCGAAATGCCCGGCGGCATCATCACGGTGTACGAGAGCTTCATCGGCTTCGGCCAGTGCGCGCGCATATATGGGGACGAGGCCGCCCATGGCATCGATCTGCTGCTGGAGCGCTGCGGCTTCGCGGGCTACGCGTACGACGCGGCCGCGTTGGAGCGCACCGGGGTGTACAGGATCACGCTGGAGCGCTTCACGGGGAAGAGGCGGCAGGTGTAAAATTTTGCTTGACAAAAGAGGCTTAAGCGATTATAATAAAGATGCAAAGAGAGTGCCCCCGGAGCGGGAACTCCGAGGACACAGCGCCGCCCCAAGTTGCGGCCGCACCTCTTTCCTCTTAACGAGTCAAGAAGGAACCGCCCAAGTTAGTGAATCTTGGGGGCGGTTCTTTCTTTTATGTGCTTGACCAAATGGCGAGACAATTGCAGGGCTGCTTGCGCAACCGCAATGGCGAACGGAATATCCGCCACCAACGCCGTGTATGTTTCCACCACTGCCTGCCTTAAAGCACAAAGTACTTCCATCAAAGGCACCATCTCCTTTCATTCACGCTCCGGAAAACGAAACGCAAAGAGGAAAGGTTCGGTGCAACCGCCACCCTTGGATGAGCGCCGCAATTATTATATCACATGAATTTCCATATTTCAACAATTATTTTGAATACACACGGCAAAAAGCATTTGCATTTCCATAAATCCTGTGCTATAATAATGCGCTTCAAAAAATCCAGACTCACTTTATGAAGGAGACAAACCATGCCCAACCTGGACACGCAATCCCTTGTCACCGCACTGCAAAGCCTTTCACTGAAGGACTACGACTGGAAATTCTGCCTCTACGGCGCAAGCAAGAGCCGCGACGGCGTGCGCTTAAGCTGGAACGCCTGCGAGATGCGGGACATCCCCCGCTGGGCGGAGCAGATGACCCGCCTGCTGCTGGAAAAAACCCTCACCGAGCGCACGGTGACGGACTACTCCCCCCTGCTGCCCAAGGAGGAGATCGGCGCGCTTTCCCAAGGCGACGCGCAGATACGCGACCAGATCGGCGACATCCTCCTGGGTGTCACCGGTGCGGAAACGAAGGCCCCCGAGGACTTCGCCAACGGCGCGGCCGGCCGTCCCGTGGGTTACGCGTTCTACGGGCTTTGCCCCGCGAAAAAGAACGAGGACGGCGAGGTCTACGAGCCCGCGCGTGAGCTGCTCTTCCTGCGGCGCACGAACCCCTTCATCAGCGGGGCCAAAGCGCTGCTGTGCACGGGGCAGGGCGACGCCATCGCCGAGGCGCAAAGCCCCCTGTTGAAGTTCACGCCCCAGGTGGACTTTTTGCTGCTGGACGGCGTGTGCTATCTCATCAGCGAGGGCATAGGCAAGGACCTGGAGCTGGAAAGCCGCGCCAACGCCGTATGCGCCCGCCGCCTGGCCCAAATCGCCGAGGCGGACGTGGTGGGCAGCTACGAGCAGCTGGAGTTCACGGCCCTGGGCGGCAAGCACACGAAGAAATTCCTCGACTTCGACAGGGAGATCCTCGCGCACATCGCCGCGCTTTCGATCGAAGCGCGCATCGACTTCCTGTCCGCCTACGGCATCACCCTGGACAAGGACGGCAAGATGGACTCCGCCGACCCGGAGCAGTGCGAGATGATCATCGACCTGCTGTGCGGCCGCACCTGCACCGACGTGCTGGGGCGGCTGGCCGTGGGGGTGAATATCAAGCCGCGGGAATAGTACAGGATGTAGAGACGCACGGCAGTGCGTCTCCGCGAAAGATCATTGCTGGTCCGGAGACGCACTGCCGTGCGGTAGGTTGTTGGTTGGGAGACGCACTGCCGTGCGTCTCTACATTTTTAACCCTTTAATTCTACGATCGATACCTGTTCCGGGCTGAAGCCGGTTTTGCCCAGCAGAATCTCCTTGATCTGCATGGCCATCGCGCCGTCGATGGGCGGGCCGCCCAGCACCGCCTCCACGTTGTCGCCGCCGATGGTCACCAGGCATTCGCTGCCCGTTTTGGCGATGATGAGGGATTCGCAGTCGGCCTCGAGCTTGATGGCGTTGGACAGTGCCTGCAATGCCTTGCCGGCGTCCGCCACGGCCTTGGCGTCGGCCTTGCTGTCGGTGATCACGGCGCCCAGGATCTCCTTGGCCTCGTCGTGGGCCGCGCCGCGCCGCAGCTTCGCCCCGGCGAAGTACTCCCCGGCGGAGGAGCCGTAGGGGTTGTGCACGTAGAGGCTGTCCCCCAGGTGCTCCTCCCCCTGGCTGACGGTGGCCTGCGCGGGGGGCTGCGTCCGGGCGTCGGCCTCCACGGCGGGCCTGGAGTAATACCAGTTGACGAACACCGCCGCGCCCAGCGCGAGCACCAAAGTCACGAGGATCAGCTGCCGCTTTTTTAAGAGCTTCTTCATTGGTTGTTCCTCCTTGTTAATGCTTAATTCTTAATGCTGAATGCTTAATTATTTGAGGCAAAACGATTGCGCGATAAGGCAATTAAGCATTAAGCATTAGGCATTACTCCGCCGCGCCCATGCGCGCCACGCTGACCTTGTTGCTGCCCACGCCCAGCACCGCCGTGACGGCCTCCACGATGGCCTGACGCACGATGAGGTCGTCGCCGCCCCGGCAGATTACCGCCACGCCACGCACCTGGGGCTCCACCATCTTGAGCACCAGGCCCTGCTCGCCCGCGCCGCTGCCGACGATCACGTACTCCTTGTTGGCGTTCAGGGATTCCTCGCTTCCGCCCTCGGAAACGCTGTGCTTGCTGTCGGTCTTGCCCTGCACGGCGTAGACGGGCTCGCTGCCGCAGTCGAGCGTGAGCATGACGCGGGCCTCCCCCGCCCCGGCGATGGCGCTCACGATGCCGCACAGCCGCTCCTCGAGTTGCCGCTCGTAGGCGGTCAGGTCCACGCGTATGCTCTCCTGCGCGGGATTTTTCGCGCCCGCGGCGTTCGCGGATCTCGGGAACGATGTCACGCACAGCAACACCAGCCCCGCCAGCCCCGCGGCCAGCACGATAGCCTGCCAGCGCCCGATCTTCCATTTGCGCAGCAGCGCGCCGAGATTGCCCGGTTTATCCATCGCTTTGCTCTCCTGTAAGGATTTCCACGTCCAGCTCCGTCTGCGCCTTGATGGCCGCCGCAAGGCCCCGCGCGTCCGTCCCCGGCGGCACGAGCACCCGCGCTGTGACTATCTCTATGCTCCCGTCCGGCCAAATAGACGTGTCCAGGGAAATTTGTCCGGCTATGTCCCGGGCGCTTAACACGGCGTCGATACGCTTGGCGATCTCCTCCTCCACAGCCGTCTTGAGCTGCCGCGCGACGGTTTCCTCCAGCGCCGGAATTTCAGGCGCGGATTGGATGTCCGGCAAAATCCAGTCGAAATTGAGGCCTCCCCGCGTGAAGAATGGCATCAGGAACGCGCACAGGAGAAACACCGCTATCAGCGCGCGTAACGCTTTTTGGACGCTGCCCTTGGGCGCGAGGAGCCACACGACGCCCCCCGCGAGGGCCGCCATAGCCACGGAAAGGGCCCAAGAGCGGAAGGTGGACATGGGAGACCTCCTGAAAACACTTGATTTTTTGGTAAAAGCGTGTATAATAGAAATGGAGGGGATTTTTCATGGACAGACTCAAAATATATTTGGACACTTCCGTAATCAGTCATCTGGATCATCCGGACGCACCTGAAAAAATGCAGGATACGCAACTGCTGTGGGCACTGCTGGGCAGAGACCTGTACGATGTGATTGTATCGGAGGCGACGCTGGAGGAACTGAACCGATGCGCCGAGCCAAAACGTTCCTACCTCCGGGATATGCTTGCACGTATCCCCTATACGCTCATACCCTCCGACGCCGTCACGGTTGCGCTTGCCGAAAAGCTTGTTGATTTCGGCATTCTGCGGCAAAAAAGCTTTGATGATTGCCGGCATATTGCGGCTGCACTTGTTTCCGGCTGCAACATCATCCTTTCCTGGAACTTCAAACACATTGTAAATTACAAAACCATTTCCGGCGTGAAGCAAGTTTCCATTGCGGAAGGGTACCATGACCTTATGATCTATACTCCCACTTTTTTGATTGGAGCTGAAGAAGATGATTCATGACATCCCTCTGCCGAATATCAGCCCGGCGTTCACCATTGATGATATTCATAGAATCAGGGAGTGGAACTACGAACGCCTGAAAGACGCGACCATAGAAGAGCAAACCGCCTATTATCACGAGGGAGCCATGCGTTTTTTGAGGGGAGAAGACAGGGAAGAGGCCGCTTAGCCCTTCCCCACCGTGATCACCAGCCCCGTGGAAATCAGCAGCAGCGCCGCGTTGAACACCACGCACGCGCCGAGGATCGCCACGGCGTAGGCCGCGCTCTTGAACACCTCGGCAGCCTTGGACTGCCCGAAAAGCTCGCTTGCCGCCGCGAGGAGCTTGAGCGTCACCGACCAGAGCAGCAGCTCCGCCAAGGCGGGGGCGTAGAGCGCCAGGGCCGCCAGCAACGCGTAGCCGCCCACCGCCCCCTTCACCAGGGAAACGCTGCTGAGGATCGCCCCGCAGGCCTCGCTCAGTGCGCCGCCCACCAGGGGGATACTGCCCGCGACCACCTTCGCCCCGCGGATTACCAGGGCGTCGGCCGTGTTGGCGATGAGGCTCTTGATGCTCAGCAGGGCCGTAAACAGCCCCGCCAGCACGGCGAAGGTGCCGATCACGGCCTTCTTGATGGTGTTCGCCACGGCGGAAAGCCGCGCGTCCTTCGCCGCGCCGTCCACCAGGCTCAGGCCCAGCACCACGCCCGTGCAGGGGATGATCACGCCGTCGGCCAGCTGCGAAAGGCCCTGCGCCGCCGCGAAGGCCAGGCTGTGGTAGCTCAGCGCCAGGGCGGGCTTGCCCGCGGCGGTGATGATACCCGCCAGGATGGGGATCAGCAGCAGCGAGAAGTTGCCGCCGGTATTCACCACAGCCGCCGCCGCCCGCATCAACTCCGCCAGGCCAGGCAGGAGCAATAGTAACGCCAGCATGCTGCCCGTCACCTCGATGGCGTGGCGGATTTTTTCGTCCTCCGGTAGGGCCGCGCAGGCGTAGGACAGCAGCAGCACCACGCCCAGCGCCATCGCCCCGGCGCGCGCCACCTGGGCCAGGCCCCCTTGCAGCATGTCGAACAGCAGCGTGAGGATATCCCGGGGCGAGGCCCCCAGCAGGGAGTACAGGTCGATGCCGTCCACGCCCAGGGCGCGCAGGGTCTCACGCGCGTCGTCGGGCAGGGCTTCCTCCAGGGCCCGCGCGCCGGAGGCCTCCAATTGGGATTGGAAGGCCGCGGGCTCCTGCAGAACATCCTCCTCTTCGGCTGACGCCGGAAGGGCAAAACCAATCAGCAACAGAGCAAATACAAAGCTTGTCAGAAAATATTTTTTTGTCCGTCCCATTTCTGCATTCTGCATTTTCATTTCTCATTTACCCCCGTATCAGCCCCACGGCAAGCTCCGCGATGCTCTTCAGCAGGGGCAGGGTGAGGCCCAGCACCAGCAGGCGGCCGCCCAGCTCCACCGTGTTGGCAAGGGAAGCCGAGCCGCTGTCCCGGCAGACATCCGCCGCCAGCTGCGTCGTGATACAGATGCCCAGCGCCTTGACCAGCATCGTGTAGGAGCTGTTGCCGCCGAACGAGACCCCTTCCCCCGCCCCGCCGCCGGGGGCGAATTGCAGCATGCCCTGCACCGCCGCGAGCAGCTCCCGCAGCACACCCATGAGCAGCAGGGCCACCGCCAGCACGCCGCCCAGCTGCACGAACAGGGCGAGCTCCGGCTTCACCTGGCGGACGATCAGCGCGGCCACGGCGGCCAGGGCGGCGGAGATCACCAGCTTCCATATCATAGGGGGATCACGCTCTGCACGGTTTGCAGCAGGTTGGTCAGCTGGGGCACCAGCATGAGCAGGATGACGACGATCCCCGCCAGCACCACCAGCATGCCGTATTCGTCCCGCCCCAGCTTGGACAGGATCTGCTGCAATATGGCCACGATGAGCCCCACCGCCGCGATGCGCAGGATGAGCGAGAAGTCCATGGGTGTTACTCCCTTACATGAATAGTATCATCAGCGTCAGCCCCGCCAAAATGCCCAGCATGAAGATCGCCCGGCCCCGGGAAGCTTGCCGGGCGCGGGCCCGGTCCAGCTGGCTGCGCAGCAGGGATTCCTGCACCAGCAGGGCCTCGCGCTGGCCTTCGGCGTCGCCGGCGCCCAGCAGCTCGCCCAGGGCAAGAAGCTGCTGCCGGTCCTCCTCCCGCAGCCCCGCGCCCCCGTGGGATTCCACCGCAACCCGCCAGGCCAGCGGGAAGGCAATCCCCTCCTCCATACGTGCCAGGCAGTGGGGCAGGAAGGCCGGGCGCTGGCTCTGCCCGCACACCGCGGCGAGCATCTGCGGCAGCGGCGGGCGGCTAAACTGCAATTGCGCCCGCAGGGAGGCGATCATTTGCAGGCCGCGCTCCAGCTCACGCACGCGCACGAGCATGCCCCGTGAGACCATCGCCCCCGTGCCGCCGCAGGCGAGGAATAACAGCGCCAGTGCCAGGTGCTTAACAATTTCTGCATTCTGCATTCTCATTTCTCATTTCGAAAGCCCGTATTTCCGCGATTTCGCAGGGGAATTCCAGCTGGACGAGGGCATCGAAGGCGTTGCGGGCCAGCAAGCGGCGGGCCGCGGGGCGGGCCAGGGCCTCCTCGGCGCTGCCGGCGTGAAGGGTCGCAACGAAGCGCACGCCGCTATGGAACCCGGCCTCCAGGGCCGCGGCGTCGGCCTCGCCGCCCAGCTCGTCGCAGAGGATGATCTCGGGGGCGAGGGAGCGGATCGCCAGCAGGATGCCCTCGCCCTTCGGGTAGCCGGTGAGGACATCGGTATTCGCCCCCACGGCGCAGCAGGGCGCGCTTTGGCACGCGCCGGCGAGTTCTCCCCGCTCGTCGATCAGTGCCACGCGGCGGCACGGTCCGCACAGACCGTCGGAGAGGCGGCGGGCCAGGTCGCGCAGGAGGGTGGTCTTGCCGCTGCCGGGGGGCCCGGAGATCAGCAGGCCGGGCAGATGGCCGTCGCGGAACAGGCGGGCGCAAATATCGCTCGCCGCGCCGTGCACCTCCCGGGCGATGCGCAGGTTGACGGAGGAGATATCCCGCACGGCTATGACGACCCCGCGCTCCGTCACGGCGGTACCGCACACGCCCGCCCGGTGCCCGCCCGGCAGCGTGAGGTAGCCCCGGGCGATGTCCTCGGTGTAGCTGTGGACGGAGTACTCGCACAGGGCCCGCAGAATCTGCGCCAGCTGCGCCCCGGTGAGCCGCAGGCAGTCCTCCCGCGGCAGCGAAGCGGTGCGCCCCGAGGCCAGCAAAAACTGCGGCCCCTCCGGCAGGGTGAGCGTGACCGCCCCCCCCGCCCGCATGCGTATCTCCGTCGCGCGGGTGCGCAAATCCTCGGGCAGGCGGGTCAGGGGCGCGGTGAGATAGTCCGGCAGGCGGGCGATGGCCTGGTCGAAGGGCCTGGTGAACCACCCCACAAAGCCTGCGGGCTTTGCGGGGGCCCCGTCGCTCAAGGATACTTGCATGCGTGTCCACCTCCCGTTTGTACATGCCTATGCGGGGGGCGGACAGGTTATGCCGGGCCCTGTGGCCTTTTGGCCGGATAAAAAAATCCCCCACCCTCGGGAGAGAGAAGGGGGTATATGAAATACAGCCCATGACAGGCGGTATTACGCGATCTGTTCCTCGACCACGGCGCTGAAGGCCTGCGGGCGCTGGATATTCTGCGTGCGGCCGTTCCAGCGCACGGGGCTGCCGCCCGGGCTGTAGCGCGGCGGGACCGCGTCGTGGCCATGGGGCACGTATTCGCGCTTGAGCACCGCGCCCGTTTCGCTCAGGAAGGTCACCAGGTACTCCTTGGGGGTGTAGACCGCCACGGCGCGCACGTTGGCGTGGACGTAGGACACCTGGGGCTCCCAGTGGTCGAAGCGCCGGCCCTTCGGCGGGCGGGGCGCGGGCGCCAGGGGCAGGGCGTTTTGGCCGGGGGGGACGCGGCGCTCGCCCAGGAACGCGCCGTCGGCATCGAAGAATTCCACGCGGTAGGTCATCATGCTACGCCTCCTTTGCCAACAGGGCGTCCCGCGCCGCGGGGATGTAGGCGCGGTGCGGCACGACGGCCGCCGGCATGAGCTCCAGCATGCCGTCCAGGGGGCGCAGGGCGGTGTCGAAGGCGCGTACGCCCGCCTCGGTGACGGCCAGGATGGTGTCGCCCGTCACGGCGCAGCGGAAGGGGCGCAGGGTCCCCATGCGGCGCAGGTGCAGGCAGGCCAAGTCCTCCCGGGTGAGTGTCTCGCCCCTGGCCCAGTTGCCCAGCGGGTACAGGGCGGCGTGCTTGCGCCCCTGCAGCTCCAGCACGAACACGCGGCAGCCGTCGCCCCCCTGCGCGGGGGCCTCCCGGCGGAGCTCGCGGGTGACGGCCACGCAATAG
>WQTL01000459.1 GCA_009786275.1 Bacillota bacterium
CGGGCCCGGGCCGCGTGCTGGAGCGGGGCGGGGAGGCGAGCAGCCCGCTGACGGGGTTTTTGGAGGACTGATATGCCCAACATCAACAATATCGTCGATTTGTACGACATGCTCGACGCGCGTTTCCCCTCGGCCTCCTTCAATTGGATGTACGCCGACAGGCCGCGGCAGGCCCCCTTCATCGCACAGAACGAGCTGCCAGACGAGAACTTGGCGGAGTTCCTCGAAACCTGCCCGATGCCCGCGCGCGCCCTGGAGCTCGGCTGCGGGGAGGGTCGCAACGCCATATACATGGCGGGCCGGGGTATGGAAGTCACCGCGATTGATCTTTCTCCCGTTGCCATCAATCACGCGAGGAAGCTCGCCCGAAAGCGTAAAACGAACGTAGAGTTTCTGGCTAAGAACATCTTTCAGATTGATTTGGAACACCACGGCTATGATTTTGTGTACGACAGCGGGTGCTTTCACCATTTGACGCCCCACAGGCGGCTGAGCTACCTGGATTTGCTGGAATATGCCCTCGTGCCCGGCGGCTATTTCGGCCTGACCTGCTTCGCCTGGGGCGAGAACTGCGCCGACGAGGTGGACGACTGGGCGTTCTACGACGGCAGGCATGTGGGCGCGGCATTCACGGAGGAACGGCTGCGCGATTTTTTCGGCGGCATGTTCGACATGATATACATTAGAAAGTGCAGAGATGGCATTCCGGGGACCATTCAGGGCCTGGAATTCATGTGGGCCTGCCTGTTCAGAAAGAAACTATGAAGCAAACCGCCTTCCCCCCCATGGCCTATCAGCCCGGCATGGAGGCCATCGATTCAAATATCATGGAGCGTGTTCTGGAACGGACGCGCGGCTTTTCCCCGGAAAAATACACGATTGACGCTGTTCGTGCGGCCTTGCGGACACAGACGCGGAGCGCCGAAAGCTTCGCGGCGCTGCTCTCCCCCGCCGCCGAGCCTCTGCTGGAGGACATCGCCCAAGCCGCGCGGCGTGAAACCCGGCGGTGGTTCGGCAACGGCGTGGGGCTGTTCACGCCGCTTTACATCGCGAATTACTGCGAAAACCGCTGCACCTACTGCGGCTTCAGCAGCCACCAAAAGATCAAGCGCGGCAAGCTGAGCATGGACGAGCTGCGCCGCGAGGCCGAAGCCATCGCCGCCACGGGCCTGCGCGAGCTGCTGGTGCTTACCGGCGAGTGCCGCGCCGCCGGCAGCGTGGCATACATCGGCGAGGCCTTGGCGCTGCTCAAGGACTATTTCGGCGTGCTGGGCCTCGAAATCTACCCGCTGAACGTGGACGAATATCGCTTTTTGCGCGATTGCGGCGCGGATTACGTGAGCGTATACCAGGAGACCTACGACCCTATTTTGTATGAAAAAGTGCACCCGTTGGGCCCAAAACGCTGCTACCCCTACCGGTTTCACGCGCAGGAGCGGGCGCTGCTGGGGGGCATGCGCGGCGTGGCCTTCGGCTCGCTGCTGGGTCTGGGCGACTTCCGCCGGGACGCCTTCGCTGCGGGTTTTCATGCATATTGCATACAGAAAGCGTATCCGCAGGCGGAAATTTCGTTTTCTTTCCCAAGATTGCGCCCCGCGGGCAACATAACCGAGTTCGCCGCTATCACCGAGCGGCAGCTGCTGCAGATCATGCTGGCCTACCGGCTGTTCCTGCCCTTCGCGGGGATTACCATCTCCACGCGGGAGCGGCCGAGCTTCCGGGACGCCGTGGCGGGCCTGGTTGCCACGAAGATGTCCGCGGGGGTGAGCGTGGGCGTGGGGGGCCACGACGGGGAGGCCAAGGGCGACCCGCAGTTCATGATCGCGGATGGGCGCAGCGTGGCGCAGGTGCGTGAAATGCTTGCCTGTCAAGGCCTCCAGGCCGTGATGATCGACTATGTGGGAGTGTAAAGGGCAATGCTTGAAATCGCGATTACAAATCGGCATATCTGTAAAGGAAATTACTTTACGCAGATCGAAAAAGTGGCCTCCCAAAGGCCTTTCGCGGTTTTGCTGCGGGAAAAAGACCTGGATTTCGACAAGTATATGACCTTGTCAAATGAGGCAAATCGCATCTGCGCGGCACACGATGTACCATTGATCGCCCACACGTACGCTGTGCCGGGAATCCCCCGCCTGCATGTGCCCTTTGCCCTGGCGAATGAAGCGCTGGCACGTAAATATCAGCTTAGTGTTTCAGTCCATTCACCGGAGGAGGCGCGGCGGGCCGAGGCCATGGGGGCGG
Organism: Bacillota bacterium; assembly: GCA_009786275.1. Lineage (GTDB taxonomy): Bacteria > Bacillota > Clostridia > Oscillospirales > Acutalibacteraceae > WRMQ01. Next base: position 2,245 of record WQTL01000459.1, read on the forward strand.
ATTTTGTGATTGCGGGCCACATTTTCGCCACCGGCAGCAAGCCGGGCGTGCCGCCCCGGGGGCTTGGATTTCTGCGGGAGGTTTGCGGCAGCGTGCGCATCCCCGTGTTCGCGATTGGCGGTATTACTGTGGAGAATGCACAGCCATGCCTGGGCGCGGGCGCGGCAGGCATATGCAGAATGTCCTATTGGATGGGGATATAACATGCCAAGGAAACTGTTTTGCGAGCTGGGACCCTGGGCCTATCGGATCTCGCTGTGGAAGGTGTGCGCGCTGCGGCATCTGCGCAACCTGCGCAGTCATGATAATATTGCCCGCGAGCGCTGCTGCGAGCCGCTGCCCTGCCTGGTTTACGCGCACAAATCGCTCATCCGCCGCCGGCTGGGCGAGGTCGATATGCGCCTGCAGGAGAACAAGGCGGTGAACTTGGGGCTGGCCGCGCCGAAAATCGACGGCATCCTCATCCGCCCCGGCGAGACCTTTTCGTTCTGGGCACTGGTGGGCAACACCACGGCGCGCAGGGGATACCTGGACGGCCTGACGCTCTCGAAGGGCCGGGCCTTCGCGGGCGTGGGCGGCGGCCTGTGCCAGCTGTCGAACCTGCTGCACTGGATGGCCCTGCACAGCCCCCTCGAGATCGCCGAGCACCACCACCACGATGCCTACGACCTCTTTCCGGATTTCGGGCGGCAGGTGCCCTTCGGCTGCGGCACGTCGATCCAATACAACAACCTCGATTACCGGCTCCGCAACGGCACGGACAACACCTTCCAAATCCGGGTGTGGACGAACGAAACCCACCTGTGCGGGGAACTGCGTGCGGAAAGGCCCTTGCCTTGGCGGTGGCACATTAAAGAGATAAACAGCCGGTTTGTTCGTGAAGGCGATGGCCTTTACAGGGAGAACGCCATCGAGCGCCGGACCGTGGACCCCGTGACAGGAAAGACTTGCGCGGCTGAGGTGATACGCCGCAGCCACGCAAAGGTGATGTATGATGAAAAGTATATCACTTGTCAGATAGCGCGGCTTCCATCGTGAGCATCTGCGGCAGCAGCCCGTGCCTTGCGTAGAATCGCTGTGCGCCCAGATTGTCCGGCAGTACGCTCAGCCGCAGATATTCCCCGCCGCGGGCCCGCGCCCAGGCCTTCGAGGCCGCCATCAATGCTGTTCCGATTTTCTGCCCGCGTAAATCCTCGCGCACGACGAAGTCATTTAAATAGCCGAATTTGCAGGGCACCAGCACGGGGATGTCGCTGGTCCACTTGAGGGAAACCTGGGAGAACCCCGCGATTTCGCCGTCCAGTTCCGCGAGCAAAAAATCGGAATTCTCCCCCTCGATCAGCCCGAGCAGGAACTCGTCCGAACGCTCGCCGCGCCGGAAATGCTGCGGCTGCGATTGCACCGCGTGGGTGTCCAGCTGCCAATACAGCGCGCGGATGGCCGCGAGGTCGCCGCTTGAATGGATAGCGGTGCGGATGGTCATGGCGACATCTCCAAAGCCTCATTGTAGATTTTGAACCCCAATGAGGTATACAGTTCCCGCGTGCCCTCGTTGCCGGCCCGCAGGGTGACGATCTCCGCGCCGCGGGCGAAGGCGTCCGCAATCGCCGCCGCGCACACGCCGCTGGCCAGGCCCTGCCGCCGGTGCGTCTTTTCTGTCGCCACAAATTCCAGCGATGCGTTCGCGCCATCGGTCATAATGGCTGCCGTGGCCGCGATTTGTCCGTCGACCTCAATAAAGTAACAACGCAGTGCCCCGCGCTGGCACAGGGGATAGTGATACTGCGGGTGTATACAGGCATACGCGACGTCGAAGCCGCCGTTCGCAGACGCCGCCCAGCGCGCGAAATCCTCCGGGGTTTCGGCCCGCCGGGCGAACTTTGCTTTTTCGTGAGCGATCATCTCCCCGGGGAAAGCGGCCATGTAGAGCTCGTCCCCGGGTTTTTGCGTCTGTAAAGGCCACCAAACAGGCATCTTTAAGCGTTTGATCTTTCGAATGATCTTCTTATCAAGGCGCTCCGGCCGCACGTCGCAGATAAACTTGATGCCCTGCTCGCCCTTTTTGGGGCGGATAATGCGGTACACCCCGTTGTCAATGGACTCCATGTGCGGCGCCTCGCCGAACATGCGTATGTAATTGTTCGCGCCGTCATCCACGCGTTTGATAATTTCCCGGCCGGTCATGCCATCACCCTTTCTTTGCGGGCGTTATATTCAGCGCGCCGATTTGCCGCAGCATCCCGAAGGCGTCGAGAAATACCCAGTGCTCTGCGATCTTTTCACCCTCAAAGCGCGAAATGTACAGGTTTTCGTAGGTCAGGCGCTTGCCTGTCGGGGGAATCCCGAACCAGGGGCCGCTGTGCGTTGCCTCGGCGATGCAATAGGTGAATGCCATGTCGCCCTCCGCGAGTTGCATTTTGACCGTCTGATGCTTGTCCGGCAGCCCGGGAATGCCTCTGCGTATGGATTGGCCGAGCATGTCAAGCGTCACCTTGTAAATTCTTTCCTTGCCGTCCCCGTTGTTGAAGCCCTCGTGGACGGTATAATTGTCGTGGAAAAACGCGGCGATACCCTCGTCGGCATGGCTGTTGAGGGCGTCGATCAGCAGCCGGTGGATCTCCTTCATGCGGTCGGTCGTCATAGGTGCAGCCCCCTTATGTTCTCCTCGATAGCCTGCGCACGCAGCTCGGCGGGCAGATGGCTCAAATCGTTCGTGCAGTACAGCCACACGCGCCGCCACTGCGGGGCGTCGTCGCCGAGGAAGATAATCCGCGTCAGGCCCGTGTTGTCCTGCCCGAAGCGGAACAGGTGGTCCGGCGCGGGCAGGCCCAGCAGGGCCATGAGCAGCCTGTTGTTGAACGCGGCATGGGCGGTCACAAGCACGCGCGCGCCCTCCGGCGACTGCTCGCGAATCAATGCGGCCACCCTCTGTGCGCGCAAATGAATCTCCTCCGGGGACTCCTTGCCCCAGTCGCCGATTTCCATCAAGTCACGCGGGACGATCAAAGGCACGGGCCCCGGTTGGCGGCCGATGATCGCCTGGGCCGTCGCCCGCGCGCGCGCCATGGGGCTGCAATAGACCGCGTCGAAGGGCGTCTGCGCCAGGCTCTCCCCCAGCAGCGCGGCCTGGCGTTCGCCCAGGGGCGTCAGACGCCAGTCGTCCTCCAGCAGGCCGGTCTCGCAGCCGGGCGGGCGCTGCGAAACCGGCAGGCAATCCAGCTCCACGCCATCGATGAGGAACTGCCCGTAGGACTGCCCGTGGCGGACCAAATACAAATCAAGGACAATCATATCACAGGTTCTCCTCAATGGTTTGCGCACGCAGATCTGTGGGTAAATGGCTCAGGTCGTTCATGCGGTACAGGCGCGGGGGTTCCCCTTCGGCAAAAACGACGCGCGATAAAGCCGTGTTGTCCTGACTGAAGCGCCAGGATGTTGTCTCCTCCGCGGGCAGGCCCATCAGGACCATGAGCAGCCGGTTGTTGATGCCCCCGTGTGCGGCGACCAGAATGCGCGAGCCCGCCGGTGACTGCTCACGTATCGCCGCGACGACACGCTGCGCCCGTTCGTAAATCTCCCCCAGGGTTTCGTTGCCCCAGTCTCCTACTTCCAGCAGATCGCGCATAGGATACAAAGGCACGGGTTCCGGTTGCCGGTCGATGATCGCCCGGACCGTCGCCCGCGCGCGCTCCAGTGAGCTGCAATAGATCGCGTCGAACGGGATATCCGCCAGGGATTCGCCCAGCATTTCGGCCTGTTGGCAGCCCAGGGGCGTTAGCCGCCAGTCGAACGCCATCAGGCCGGTCTCGCAGTCGGGCGGCATGTCGTCCAGCGTGGCGGTCTGCCCGTAGGACTGCCCGTGGCGGACGAGATAGAGATCCAAGGTGGTCATGGTTTTTCCTCGTGTTTTTCCGTATATCGTATACCGTTTTCCTTGCACCACGCAATGGCGCAAGCGCGCAGCCGTTCTTTCTCGAATCGCCGGTACTCATCGTGATAATTGCGTTCTTGCATCACAATGTGATAGAACTTCCCGTAATACTCGTACGGTGTCAGGGCTGTTTTGTATTGCGCGAATTTCCGGCGCAGCGGGGCATTGTGGATGCTGGCCAGAAATAAATCAATGGTATCGCCGGGGCATTCGGAGAACTGCAAAAAATCCGCCTCACGGAGTTCGTCGTCATCATACAGCAGGGCCTGCTTCTCCTCCGCCGAACAGATGCTGTAGTCGTCCAGGCGGAGAAAGTATCGCCCCGACTGAAAATAACGATAGATGTTGGATATTGTCACATAGGCGGGCACGCCATCACTTCCCCTCCTGATACATCTCCACCTTCTCCCCCGCCAAAATTTGATTCACCGTGCGCATCGCGCACATCTTCCCGCACATGGAGCACGTGTGCTGCTCGGCGGGCGGCAGGCTGTCGTGGTATTCACGCGCCCGGTCCGGGTCAATCGCCAGGGAGAACATCGCCTCCCAGTCCACGCGGCGGCGGGCCTCGCTCATTTGATTGTCAATTTCGCGCGCGTCGGGTACCCCCTTGGCGATGTCGGCCGCGTGGGCGGCGATTTTCGCGGCCACGATGCCCTCCCGCACGTCGTCCAGGTCGGGCAGGCGCAGGTGCTCCGCCGGGGTGACGTAGCACAGGAAATCCGCGCCGCTCATGGCGGCCATTGCCCCGCCGATGGCCGCGGTGATGTGGTCGTAGCCCGGCGCGATGTCCGTCACCAGCGGCCCGAGCACGTAGAACGGCGCGTTGTGGCACAGGCGTTTTTCCAGCAGAACATTCGCCGCGATCTCGTTCAGGGCCATGTGGCCCGGCCCTTCGATCATCACCTGGACGTCGCGTTCCCAGGCGCGTTTCGTCAAATTGCCCAACTCGATGAGCTCCTGCACCTGGGCGGCGTCGGTGGCGTCGCTGCCGCAGCCGGGGCGCATGGCGTCGCCCAGGGAGACCGTCACGTCGTGGGCGCGCAAAATCTCCAGCACTTCGTCGTAGTACTCGAAGAAGGGGTTCTCGTTCCCCGTCATCTGCATCCACGCGAAGAGCAGCGACCCGCCCCGCGACACGATGTTCGTCAGCCTTGGCGCGCGCTTGAAAGCCTCGATGGTGCGCCGGTTGATCCCCGCGTGTATCGTCACAAAGTCAACGCCCTCAAGGGCATGGGCCTCCACCACGCGCAAAAAGTCCCGCGCGGTGATGTCCAATAAATCTTTTTCGAGATACCCCACGGCGTCGTACATGGGCACCGTACCGATCATCGCCGGGGAAATTTCGATCAATTTCCGGCGGAAATCACGCGTCTTTCCGCAGTTGGAAAGGTCCATGATGGCGTCCGTGCCCATCTCCAGCGCGAGCTTTGCCTTGCCCATTTCGCGCTCGTAGTCCCGGCTGTCGCCCGAAATCCCCAAATTCACGTTGATTTTCGTGCGCAGCCCCGCGCCCACGCCCTGGGGAACCAGCGCCGCATGGTGCACGTTCGCGGGGATGGCGACCTCGCCGCAGGCGACCTTGGCCCGCAGCCAGTCGGGATCGACTCCTTCTTTTTGTGCAACCTGCCACATTTGCTCCGTGATTATGCCGGAGCGCGCCGCCTGCATCTGGGTTTTGTACTCCATGTGTCCCCCTAATAATAAACAAATTCGCGTGTAGTATAGTCCCCTGGCTTGGGGTACAGGCAAAAGGCCTCGCTGTGTTCGTCAAAAAACATGGGAAGATAAGCCTCAAACCAAGGTGTGAAGCGGGCTCTCTGTGCCTTGAGCGCCTCCGGCGTGGCCCAGAAGTGCAGCCCCTCCTTGGTATCGATGGCCGTGCCCGCAAAATCGCGGGTCTTGTACAAAAACACGAAGTAGCGGCGCTCCTCGCCCTCCGGCGTTTCGCGCCAGCACTCGTGCTTGATCCCGCAAAACTGCAAATTGCGCACGGCGAGGCCTGTTTCTTCAAGCACCTCCCGCACCGCGCAATCATACAAGCTTTCGTCCTCGTCCACATGCCCGCCGGGGAAGGCCAGGCCCTTGAACGACAGCAGCCGGTCCTGCACCAGCACCTCGCCGGTGGCCGGGTTTTCGATCATCACCATGGTGGTGAGCGTTATGTTGGGCATAGCACCTCCGCCGCCCCGCGCAGTTCCCGCGCGGCCTGCTCCACATTCTCCCGGCCGAAAATCCCCGAGACAACCGCGAAGCCCGCCATGCCGCAGCCCTTGAGCTGTGCGATATTCGTGCGGTCAATCCCGCCGATGGCGACAACCGGTATCTTCACGCTATGGCAAATCTCGCTGAACAATTCAAGCGGCATGGGCACGGCGTCGCTCTTGGTACGTGTCCCGAATACCGCGCCGCAGCCAAGATAATCCGCCCCGGCGGCCTGCGCGGCCAGGGCCTGCTCCACGGTGCGCGCCGTCGCCCCCAGGCGTTTTCCCGGACCGAGCAAATCCCGCGCCGCGCGCAAATCGCCGTCGGAAAGGCCCAAATGCGCCCCGGCGGCATCGATTTTCAAGGCGATATCGGCCCTGTCGTTGATAATCAAGGGAATATCAAAGGCATCGGTGATGCTCTTCACACGTGCGGCAAGGGCCAGCAATTCGTCATCCGGAAGGCCCTTCGCCCGCAGCTGGAGCATCGTCGCGCCGCCCTTGAGCGCCTGTTCGATCGCGGCAAGATCGCCGTCAGAGATGGCGTATAGCAACAGATAATTCAGCATTAAGCATTCAGCATTCATAATTATTTCAGGTCGTCCATGCCGTAGCGCCCGGCGGGCTTGTCCGGCAGCCAGCGCGCCGCGGCCAGGCAGCCGGCGGCGAAGATGCGCTTGCTGTAGGCCCGGTGGGTGAGCTCCAGGACCTCGTCGAAGCCCGCGAAGAGCACGGTGTGCTCGCCCGGCACGGTGCCGCCCCGGACGGAGTGCATGCCGATTTCGCCCTTCGGGCGCGGCTCGCGCAGGCTGTGGCGCTCGTAGGCGTAGGCGCGGGGGGCGTCCAGGCCCTCGTTGACGGCCTCCGCCAGGATGTAGGCCGTGCCGCTGGGCGCGTCGATCTTTTGGTTGTGGTGCGCTTCGAGAATCTCGATGTCGAAGCTGTCGCCCAGTGTTTGCGCGGCGAGCCTGGCCAGCTGCTTGAGCAGCAAAATCCCAAGCGACATATTGCCGCTCTGGAAGACGGGGATGCGCTTTGCGGCCTGCTCGATCATGGCGTATTCGCCCTCGCCGTAGCCCGTGGTGGCCAGCACGGCGGGCAGCTTTTCCCGCAGGCAGAACTCCAGCAGGGCGGGCAGCAGCGAGGGGTGCGAGCAGTCGATCACCACGTCCGGGCGGACGCCGCCGACGCCTGCGGGGCTTTCGAACACCGGGAAGGGCAGGGGAGCGCGCCCAGCGGCGTGGTCGATGCCCGCGACGACACGCGCGTCCCCCCGGGTTTCGCAATATTCGGTCACCGCGCGGCTGAGCTTGCCGTAACAGCCGCTGAGCAATATATTAAGCATAAGAAAATCCTCCTGGGGTTTATACAAATGTAGGGGGCGGCCTCTGGACGTCCCTGGGCAAAAACAGATGGCGTTTTCACTTGGGACGTCGAGGACGCCGTCCCCTACAGACAGCGTGTTTTTTACACCAGCCCGTGCCGTTCCAGGGTCGCCGTGAGCTTCGCCAGCCCGGCTTCGCCCATCTCGCACAGGGGCAGGCGGCAGGGCCCCACGCCCTTGCCCATGAGGTTCATCGCGGCCTTGACGGGGATGGGGTTGACGTCGAGAAACAAATCGTTGCAGAGGTCCAGCCATTCCAGCTGGAGCGCGAGGCACCCGGCCTGGTCC
>WQTL01000460.1 GCA_009786275.1 Bacillota bacterium
CTACCTCTGCCCGGCCTGCAAATACAGCGAATTCCTCACGGACGGCGAGGCGGGCTCCGGCTTCGACCTGCCGGAAAAGGATTGCCCCCGCTGCAATCAAAAACTCCGGCGCGACGGCCACGACATCCCCTTCGAGACCTTCCTGGGCTTCAAGGGCGACAAGCAGCCGGACATCGACCTCAACTTCTCCGGGGAATACCAGTTCTACGCCCACCGGTACACGGAGGAGCTCTTCGGCAAGACCCACGTGTTCAAGGCCGGGACAATAGGCACACTGGCAGAAAAGACGGCGGCCTTCTTCGTGAAGAAATACCGGGAGAACACCGGCAGGGACATGTCCCAGGCGGAAATCGACCGCCTGGCCAAGGGCTGCGAGGGGGTCAAGCGCACCACGGGGCAGCACCCGGGGGGCATGGTGGTCATCCCGGAGGACATGGAGGCCGAGGACTTCACCCCCGTGCAGTACCCCGCCAACGACGAGAGCAAGGGCATGACCACCCACTTCGACTTCCATTCCCTGCACGACACCATCCTCAAGCTCGATAACCTCGGCCACGACGTGCCGACCATGTACACCTACCTGGAGCGCTTCACGGGCGTCAAAATCGAGCAGGCGGACGTCTGCGACCCGAAGCTCTACGAGCTGTTCGGCTCCCCTGAACCCCTCGGCGTCACCGCGCAGGAGATCGACTGCCCCACGGGCACGCTCTCCCTGCCGGAGATGGGCACGCCCCTTGTGCTCGATATGCTCGTGGAGGCCAAGCCCCGCTGTTTCGCCGACCTGCTGCAGGTCTCGGGGCTCTCCCACGGCACGGGCGTGTGGAAGGGCAACGCGCAGGAGCTCATCCGGGACGGCACCTGCACCATCGCGAGCGTCATCGGCACCCGGGACAGCATCATGCTCTACCTCATCCACAAGGGCCTGGAGCCCGGCATGGCCTTCCAGATCACGGAGATCGTGCGCAAGGGCGCGGCCAAATATAAGCTCACCGAGCAGCACATCGAGGCCATGAAAGAGCACGGCGTGGAGCAGTGGTACATCGACAGCTGCATGAAGATACAGTACATGTTCCCCAAGGCCCACGCCGCGGCCTACCTCATCGCCGCCATGCGCCTGGCCTGGTACAAGGTATACCACCCCCTGGAATACTACGCGGCCTACATGACCGTGCGCGGCGAGGACCTCGATACCCGGGCGGTGCTGGCGGGCAGGGGAGCCGTGCGGGCGAAAATCAGCGAGATCCGGGCGAAGGAGCAGCGCCGCGAGGCCTCCCAGAAGGAGAAGGGCATGGTCCCCATGCTGCAAGTCGTGGGCGAGATGCTGGCCCGGGGCATCGAGGTCCTGCCGGTGGATATTTACATCTCAGAGGCTCGTACATACAGGCCCGAAGGGCGTAAAATCCGCCTGCCCTTCGCCGCCCTCGAAGGCTGCGGCGAGCGCGCCGCCGAGCAGCTGGAGAAGGCCCGGGACGACGGCGGCGGGGAGTACCTCTCCAAGGAGGAGTTCAAGCGGCGCACGGGCGCGCCCGCCCCGGTGATGGCCCTGCTGGAGGAAATGGGGGCCTTCAAGGGCATGAGCGAAAGCGCGCAGATGAGTTTGTTTGATATGTGACATGATTGACATGTAGAGACGCACGGCAGTGCGTCTCCCATATGAAAATCGGCAATGCATCCCCAATATAAAAACTGCTTTTCTTTTGAGACGCACTGCCGTGCGTCTCTACACTTTTGGGTTTGCATCGGCATTGATTGTTGAAGTTTCTGCTTGCAATACATAAAAATATATAGTATAATAAAACCCTATTCCATAATGGGGGGATTTTTTATGACCACCCACGAACGCATTCTGCGCATGTATGAGCACCGGGAGGCCGACCGCGTGCCCATCGTCGATTCCCCCTGGCGCGGCACCGTCGCCCGCTGGCAGCGCGAGGGCATGCCCGAAGGCGTGGCCTGGCAGGACTACTTCGGCGCGGATAAGCTCGGCGGCATCGGCGCGGACATCAGCCCGCGCTACGAGCGCAAAATCCTCGAGGAAACCGACCGCTGGCGCATCGAGACCACCAGCTACGGCGTCACGCTGCGGCAGTTCAAGGACCTTGACGCCACCCCGGAATTCCTGGACTTCAAGGTGAACACCGCAGATGCCTGGGCTGACGCCAAACGCCGCATGCAGGATTTGAGCGGCCGCGTCGACTGGAAGCGCCTGGCGCGCGACTACCCGCAGTGGAAGGCGGAGGGGCGCTGGCTCAGCGGTGGGTTCTGGTTCGGGTTCGACGTGGCGCACTCCGGCCTCGCGGGCACCGAGACCCTGCTCATCGCCATGCTGGAGGAGCCCGAATGGGTCACGGACATCTTCGACACCTACCTGACCAGCTGCGAGGCCCTCTTCGACCAGATCTGGGACGCGGGCTACACCTTCGACGAGATGATGTGGTATGACGACCTGGGCTATAAGGGCACGACGTTCTTCTCGCCCGAATTATATCGCCAACTGGTGCAGCCGTTCCACAAAAGAGCCGTGGATTGGGCGCACCGGAAGGGGATATACGCCCGCCTGCACTCCTGCGGGGACGTGCGTACCCTGCTGCCGGACATCGTGGCCACCGGCGTGGACGCCCTGAACCCCCTGGAGGCCAAGGCAGGCATGGACGCGCTGCAAATCAAGCGGGACTACGGCGGCAGGCTGCTCCTCCACGGGGGGATCAACGCCGTGCTGTGGGAGGACAGGGAGCGCATCGTAGCCGAGATCGAGCGCCTGGTGCCGCAGCTGAAGGAAAACGGCGGCTACATCTTCGCCAGCGACCACTCCATCCCCAGCAGCGTGAGTTTGGAGAACTTCCGTGCGATCATAGAGACCGTGAAACGCTGCGGGGGGTACTAACTTCATAAAATTATTATTTTTCGAATTACGCAATGCTTTAACTTGCTAAAACATACAATTTCAGGGCAGGGGAGGCCTCTTTCATGCGACAGTACGATAAAGTGACCCCGCAGGGCACGAAGGATTCTCTTTTTGAGGAATGTTACGCACGGGCCGAGGCGCAGCGGCGGCTGACCGAGGTGTTCGAACGATGCGGCTACGCGCCGGTGGCCACACCGCACCTGGAATTCCACGACGTGTTCCGCCGCGGCTCCGCCGGCTGGCTGGCCGGCCGGCTCTATTCCGCCACGGATTCGCGCGGGCAGATGCTGGTGCTCCGGCCCGACAGCACCTTGCCCATCGCCCGGGTGGCCGCCACGCGCCTGAAGGACGCCGCGCTGCCCCTGCGGCTGTACTACCACCAGAACGTGTTCCGGCGCGCGCGCTTCTACTCGGGCGACGGCGACGAATCCATGCAGAGCGGCGTGGAATTTGTGGGCGCGGACGGCCTGCGGGCGGACCTCGAGATCCTCGCCTGCGCGGCGGAGGCCCTGGAGGCCTGCGGCGCGAACTTCTGCATCGAGCTGGGCCACGCGGACATCTTCCGCTGCCTGGCCGACAGCCTGGGCGTGAACGGCGACGCGAGGGAAAGCCTCGCGGCCTGCATCGAAAGCAAGAACTTGCCCGCCCTGAAGGACTTCTTAGCGCCCTACGGCGAGACGGCCACGGTGAACGCCCTGCTGGAGCTGCCCCGGCTCTTCGGCGGCGCGGAGGTGCTCGCACAGGCCAAGGCGCTGTTCAAAGGCTCGGCGGCGCGCAAAGCCCTGGCGTACCTCACGCAGCTCTTCGAGGCCTTGGAAACCCTCGGCCTGCACGAGGCCGTCGAGATCGATTTGGGCCTCGTGCACGGGCAGCAGTACTACACCGGCCTGGTGTTCCGGGGCTACATGGAGGGCTCGGGCAAAACGGTGCTCTCCGGCGGGCGCTACGACGGCCTGCTGGCGGAGTTCGGCCGCCCGGCGGCGGCGGTGGGCTTCGCGATCTCCACGGACGCCCTGGCCGCGGCCCTGCTGGAAAGCGGACGGGTGGAGGCCCCCCCCATGGCGGAAGTACTGGTATTCGGCGCTGCGGGCTTTGAGGCCGCGGCCCTCGCCCGGGCGAAGAAGCTGCGCGCGGCGGGCACGCGCTGCCTGTGCTCGGCGGCGGGCACTTTGGAGGAGAGCGCCGCCTTCGCCAAAGAACGGGGCATCCCCGGGGTGATTGTGATTGACGCCGACGGGGAAAGGGTGATATAATAGATGTTAGATTTTAGATATTAGATTTTAGAGGTGTTCGCGTGAACGTGGAGCTTGCGCCAAAGGCGGCGAAGTATCTCAAGGGAATGCGTCAGCCCGATAAGGGTCGGATTGTCCAGGCGCTGGAGAAGCTTCCGCGTGGCAACGTGATTGCTTTGCAAGGGGTGCATGGCCTCTTTCGCCTGCACGTGGGCGATTGGCGCGTTGTATTTTCATATCCGGCAGAGGATATCATATTGGTGGAACAGATAGGCCCGCGCGGGGAAATCTACAAGGGAGGGTTTTAGGATGTCACCGAGAACAAGCCAAGTGGCGGCGATGTTTGACAACATGACCGAGCAGGAACAGGCCCTTATCTTTGCGCTCATGCTGCGGCTGGCGACCGATGATATCGCCACGCCGGAGGATATCGCCGCGCACGAGGAGGCAATGGAGGCATGGCGCAAGGGGAAAACGGTGCCGCTGGGCAGCGTTGCTTTATGAACAGCACCGGCAACTACGCGCAGCACGCGCGCTTCTGGGATTGGAGCGGCCATGACAACACCGAAGCGAAGGAATATTGGCTGCGCTGCGCCGCGAAATACGGCAGGAACGTGCTGATCCCGATGTGCGCCTGGGGCGAGGCCGGCGCATACATGGCGGAACGCGGGTTCACGGTCACGGCGTTCGACATCACGCCGGAAATGATCGCCGAGGGCAAGAAGCGCTACGGGGACATCCCCGGGCTGACGCTGTATGAGGGCGACGTGACGGATTTCAAGTTCGGCATCCCGCCCGTGGATTTCTGCTTCAGCATGGATTTCGGGCACCTCCTCACCGTCGGGGCGCTCAGGAGTGCCCTTGCGTGCATCGCCGGGCATATGCGCGCCGGCGGCTGCCTGGTGATCGAAACATCATTTCGCAAACACGGCGCGAAGTCCGATTATACGCCGCCGAAAACCTTCCACCCCTTGCGGCAGGTGTATCCGGGCATCAAGGTCTGGAAAACCGGCGACACACGCAACGACGCCAAAACGGGCCGCTGCCGCATCTCGCAGACCTTTTACGCCGAGCACGCGGACGGCCATATCGAGAGCTTCGACCACGCGTTTTATCTGCAAAGCTACACCAAACGGCAGTGGCGCGCGGCACTGAAGCAGGCCGGGTTCGGCGCGGTCAAATACGGCCGCCGCGAGCTGAAAACGGGCTACGGCGGCGGCGACAGGATTGAGGCGGTCAGAGTCTAACATCTAAAATCTAACATCTAATATCTAAGAACGGAGTGATCCCATGCGCCCCATCAGAATCGCCCTGACCAAAGGCCGCCTGGAGACCCGCAGCGTGAAGCTCTTCGAGGCCATCGGCTTCAACTGCGCGCAGCTGAACAACAAAGGCAGGCGATTGATCCTGCCCATGGACGAGTATGAGGTCGTGCTGGCCAAGGCCCCCGACGTGCTCACCTACGTGGGCCACGGGGCCTGCGACGTCGGCATCGTGGGCAAGGACACCATCCTGGAGGCCGGCGGCGGCGCTTCCCCCGCGAGGGATGTCTACGAGATGCTGGACCTCGGCTTCGGCAAGTGCCGCTTCGCCCTGGCCGGGCCCGCCGGCGCGGATTTCACCCAAGGCTACCACGAGCGCATCGTCGCCACGAAGTACCCCAACGTGGCCCGGCGCTTCTTCGAGCAGAAGGGCATGGACGTCAAGATCATCCGCATCGACGGCTCGGTGGAGCTGGCGCCCCTGCTGGGCCTGGCCCACGCCATCGTCGACATCGTCGAAACCGGGTCGACCCTGCGGGAGAACGGCCTTGCGGTCTACGAGGACATCATGCCCATCTCCGCCCGGGTGATCGTCAACCGCGCCGGCATGAAGCTGCGCCGCGAGGAGATCGAGCGCCTGCTGAAGGACATGGAGCTGGCGGTACAAGTAAATTAGAAATGAGAATGCAGAATGCAGAAATTGATTGAAATCACCATTTGCGACGGCAAAAAAGAGTACGAAATTTTTAAGGCCCTGGAGGCCCGCGCGGGCGAGGTGGACGACAAGGTCGCCGCACAGGTGCGGGCCATCATCGCCGACGTGAAGGCCCGGGGCGACGAAGCCCTGCGGGACTACTCGCTGCGCTTCGACAAGTACGACGCGGCCGAAGGCTTCGAGGTGGATTTCGCCGAACAGGCGAAACGCTGCGCGCCGCAGGTCAGGCAGGCGATGGAGTGCGCGGCAGAGAACATCCGCGCGTTCCACGCACGGCAGCTGCGGCAGAGCTGGTATGCCGACGGCGCGCTGGGCGTCATGATGGGCCAGCGGATACGCGGGCTGCACCGGGTGGGGGTCTACGTGCCCGCGGGCACCGCGCCGTTGCCGTCCTCGGTGCTGATGAACGTCGTCCCGGCGAAAATCGCGGGGGTGAAAGATATTATCATGGTCACGCCGCCGTGGCAGGGCGGGGTCGACCCCAGCATCGCCGCCGCCGCGCAGATCGCCGGGGTGGACCGCATGTTCCTGCTGGGCAGCGCCTGGTCCATGGCGGCACTGGCGTTCGGCACGCAGACCGTCCCCAAGGTGGATAAAATCGTCGGCCCGGCGAACATCTACGGGGCCACGGCGAAAAAGCTGCTCTACGGCACGGTGGATATCGATATGATCGCCGGGCCCAGCGAGATATTGGTCGTCGCGGACGAGACCGCCAACCCCGCGTGGCTCGCCGCCGATTTGCTCTCCCAGGCGGAGCACGATGTCTTGGCTGGAATAATCTTCCTTTCAACTTCGCATAATATTGCAGAACGCACTGTCGCCGAGCTGGAGCGTCAGCTGGCCGTGCTCCCGCGAAAAGATATCGCGAGCGAGGCCCTGCGCAACAACAGCGCCTTTTTAGTCTGCGAAAGCATGGCGCAGGCCCTCGAGCTGGCCAACGCCTACGCGCCCGAGCACCTGGAGCTCTGCGTGCAGAACCCCTTAGAGCTGCTGGGGGCCGTCGACAACGCGGGCTCGGTGTTCCTGGGGCACTATACGCCGGAATCCGTGGGCGACTACTACGCCGGGCCGAACCATGTGCTGCCCACCGGCGGCACGCCGCGCTTCTTCTCCCCGCTTTCGGTGGACGATTTCGTGAAAAAGCAGCAGTTCATCCACTATACCGAGGAGGCGCTGCGGCGCGATATGGCGGACATCGTGACGATTGCCGAGGCGGAGCTGCTGGACGCGCACGCGCGGGCGGCGAAGGTACGGTTTGAATAAATGAGAAATGAGAATGCAGAAGCCGGAAATATTTCTGCATTCCGCATTCTAATTTCTAATTTCAGGAGGCCCCCATGCCCTTCACCCTCAACGAGAAAATAAAGAACCTCACGCCCTACGACCCCGTTGAGGGCTCGTACCCCATACGCCTCGACGCCAACGAGAGCTTCCTGCCCATCGATGACGAGGAGCGCGGGGCCATCGTGAAGGCCGCGCGGGAGGCCGATCTGCGGCGCTACCCCGACCACAACGCCGCGAAGCTCTGCCAGGCCGCGGGCGCGTGGTACTGGGTGAAGCCCTCGCTGCTCACGGCGTGGAACGGCACGGACGAGGCGATATTGCTGCTGTGCAGCGCCTTCCTGGGCAAGGGCGAGACCCTGCTGAGCTTCGCGCTGGACTTCTCCATGTACCACTTCAACGCGTACCTCTCCGGGGCGAATTGCGTCAAACTGCCGAAAAGAGACGATTTTTCCATCGACCCGGACGCGCTCATCGCGGCGCTGCGGGAGCTCAGGCCCGCCATGCTGCTGTTCTCCAACCCCTGCAACCCCACCTCGCTGGTGCTGCCCCGGGAGGACGTGCTGCGCGTCGTGGCGGCGGCGCGGGAGACAGGCACCCTCGCCGTGGTGGACGAGGCCTACATGGACTTCTGCGATCAGTCCCTGCTGGATGACATCGAAAGCTTCGACAACCTGGTGATCCTGCGCACCTGCTCGAAGGCGCCGGGCCTGGCGGGGCTGCGGCTGGGATTTTCCGCCGCGTGCCCGGAGCTCACCCGGGCGCTGCACGCCGTGAAATCGCCCTACAACGTGGGGGCGCTCACCCAGGCGGTGGGCACGGCGCTGCTGTGCCAGCCCCTGCGCCTGCAGGAGGGCGTGCAGGAGATCCGCCGCCGCACGGACGAGCTTTCACGCTCGCTGAAAGCGCTGGGTCTGCCGGTGATCGGCGACGCCGCGAATTTTATCTTTGTGAAAGGGATTGGGGACGCGTTCGAGTACCTCAAGGAGCACGGGATCATCGTGCGGCGCTTCGGGGAACACCTGCGCATCACGGCGGGGAACGAGGCGGAGAACAGGGCGCTGATCACGAATATCAAACAATGGCTGGCAGAGAAGGTCTGATGTCTAAAGTCTAAAATCTAATGTCTTGAACGGAGTGAACCTATGCGCACCGCAACCATCACCCGCAAAACCAAGGAAACCGACATCTCCGCCGCGCTTGACCTCGATGGCGGCGAAGTGAAAATCGCCACAGGCGTGGGCTTCTTCGACCACATGCTCACCGCCCTGGCCGTACACGCGGGCTGGGGGCTGAGGCTCGCCTGCGCGGGCGACCTGGAGGTCGACGCCCACCACACCGTGGAGGACTGCGGCATCGCGCTGGGCAAGGCCCTGGGGCAGGCCCTGGGCGATAAAACCGGCGTGGCGCGCTTCGGCAGCGCGGCCATCCCCATGGACGAAGCCCTGGCCGAGGCCCACGCGGACATCAGCGGGCGGGCGTTTCTGGCGTTCACGGCGAAGTTTTCGCAGGCGCAGGCGGGGGAGTTCCCCCTGTGCCTGTGCGAGGAATTTTGGCGGGCTTTGGCCGTCAACGCGGGCATTACGCTGCACATGATTCTGCGCTGCGGGGCCAACGGGCACCACGAGGCCGAGGCGCTGTTCAAGGCGGCGGCGCATGCCCTGCGCAGGGCCGCCAGCCCCAGGGAGGGCACGCTTTCCACGAAGGGGAGTATCTGAATGAAACGGGAGATATAGTGTAGAGACGCATGGCAATGCGTCTCAATAGCAAAGCAGCATTTATACGGGAGACGCACTGCCGTGCGTCTCTACAGAATAGGAGATAACCATGCTCATCTTCCCCGCCATCGATATCAAGGGCGGCCAGTGCGTGCGGCTGTACCGGGGCGAGTTCGCCACCGCCGAGCGCGTCGCGAACGATTACATGCAGACCGCGCTGTCCTTCCGGGCGGCGGGCTGCCAGTGGATCCACATGGTGGACCTGGACGGCTCCCTGGCCGGGCGGCGCGTGAACCAGGCGATCTACCTGGACGTGGCGCGCAGCAGCGGCCTCAAAGTCGAGCTCGGCGGCGGCATACGCAGCATGGAGGACATCGAGTTTTACCTCGGCCACGGCATCGCGCGGGTGATCTTGGGCTCCGTGGTGCTGGAGGACCCCGGGCTGGTTTCGCGGGCGGTCGCGGCCTACGGCGCGGAGAAAATCGCCGTGGGGATTGACGCCAAGCAGGGCAAGGTCGCCACGCGTGGCTGGCTGGACGTCAACGAAATTACATACCTGGAATTGGCAAAGCGCGTGGAGGCCCTGGGCGTAGAGTACATTATTTTCACCGACATCGCCTGCGACGGCATGCTCTCCGGGCCGAATTTGGAGCAGCTGCGCGCCCTGCAAGAGGCCGTGGGCTGCAACATCACGGCCAGCGGCGGCGTGACGGACATCGCCGACATCACCGCCCTGCGGGACGCGGGGTTCTACGGGGCGATCTGCGGGCGGAGCATCTACAAAGGGACCTTGGACTTGGCGGAGGCGGTGAGGGCGTGCGCGGAGATGTAGGGGACGGCCTCCGGACGTCCCTGTACCAATAAATATATCAACATGGGAGGACACATCATGCAGTACATAGGTTGGGCCATCCTCGGGGCGCTGGGGCTGTTCATCCTCGTCACGCTCGTCCGCGCGGCGTTCTGGAGGGCCAAAAAGGCCGATGTCGCGCCGCTGCCGGACGAGCCCGTGGACGAGGCCCGCGCCGCCGCGC
>WQTL01000461.1 GCA_009786275.1 Bacillota bacterium
CCGTCGAGTAAAGCACCACCATTATACCACATAAATCGCACCTTGTTTTCAAGTCTATTCAAGATTGTCCGAAGGTTGGGGTACACCGCACCCCCTACCGGGGTGCCTACACCCGCAGCCAGTCCAGTCGGCGGGCGCGGGTATGTTCACCGTCCTATCGAGCAACAATGTGAATATATTCAACCGTAAACGAAGGAGATGGCGAAAGGCTATCCTCGCGCCCGCTCCCTGCATGGCCTTTATAACGCGCGTCCCCGCGCCCGCACACGCCCGCGTGTTGTATATAAGCGTTATGTGCTCACCCCTGCGGGGGAGGGGGCAGGACGGGCCAGCCTCAGCGCAGCTATGGCTTCATCTTCCAGCACCTTGATTGCATTCCCCATCTCGAAAAGATAGTCGCTCACGGTAAAGGCCAAGCCTTGCATTCGATGATGTAGCCGCACCAGATCATAGGTGGATATGCCTGGTTTGCTATCGTCCTCCGTGTGATTGAGATCGAAATAGTCCTCAATCAGACATTCCAGCGCCGCCGTTGCCTTGCTGTGCCAGGTCTTCATGTTCGTGCTCTCCTTTCGTTTGTATGTGGTCACGCGGCCAGCTGCTGCGCGCCGAAGTATTCTCCGTACACTTTGTTGACGACATCGCCGCAGGCAGTCAGGATGTAGTTGATTACGGACTGATCCTTGCGGCGGAGGGCTTCGTGGAAGATGGCCTTTGCTTTCGCAGCCTTGTCAGCCTGATAAGCGGCCAGCGTGTCCACGCGGAGGGCTTCGACGATCCGCAGCGCCGGGGCCGTGGCGATGGAGGCTTGCAGCCTGGTGATCTCGGCGGCGAGTTCGCGGCTCTGCGTGAAGTCGGCGGCGTCCATGCGATCTTTCATCCGCAGCACAAACAGGGCGCTCTCGGCGTTGGCGATCTTCGCTTCGGCCCAGGCCTTCCTCCAGGCAAGGCTCTTGCTCATCGTGCGGGCGAGGGCGTTGGCGCGGCGGGCGATGCTGGAGAGGTTGTATTTCATGGGGTGGGCCTCCTGTCGGTGTTCTTTGGCGGGGTTCCTTCCCCTGACCACGTATATATTATATCATGACGGCAGTAGAATGTCAATATCGGAATAATGCGCAAACATCTCATGACGTCATTGGTAATTCTTTGTGCAATATTGCATATTGACGTCATGAGATGTTTGTGGTATAATAGAATCATGGGAAAGCATCCTAAACGCTGGACGCGCCCGGCAACTCGAAAACAGGAGGACACGCCATGTCACCAATCAGCGATGCGCAGCGCAAAGCCGTGCGCAAGTACAACGAAAAAGCCTATGATCGTATTGAACTCAAAGTATTAAAAGGCCGCAAGGCCGAATTGCAGAAACACTCCGCCGCCCAGGGCGAGAGCCTGAATGGGTTTGTGAACCGGGCGATTGACAACCAGGTGGAGCAGGATGGCGGCGCGGTAGCGCAACAGGCCAATGGAGCGGGCAAGGACGTGCCGCAGGCGTAGCAGCATGAAAGGGGCACACCCAATGGAAAATACGATGAGAATACCCATCAGCCGAACCGCGCGGCTTTTGCCGGGCGGCGGGCATGAAATCGTAGAGGATAAATTCGCGGACGTGACGGTGACGGAAACCATCATGCGGGCTTTCCTCGCCCTGCTGGGCACAACGCCAGAAGAGGTCGTGAGCAAGGTTTCCGCAATGCAGACCGGCAGTAAACCAGGGGAGAGCGCTTCTCCATGTGCACATGTGCCGCCCAACGGGCCGGGAGCGCGTGCGCAAAAGGATTGAAATGAACAGGGTATATGCGCCCGCTCCCTGCCCAATGGTGTGGATCATTGTCAAAACGGCAAATCATCGTCGCCCGCAATTTCCTCGAAGTCCGCAGCGCCTGCCGGGGACGGTGCCGGGCCTGCATCGTAACCCCACTTGCCCTTCAGCTTTTTCAGCGGCGGGAGCTTGAATACTCCGGCGCGGATGTCCTCAACGGACGCATAGTCCGGCATACGGGTGATACGGGTTTTCACGGTGCCATCGCTGCCCTGGTATTCCTCCTCGAACAGCACCAAGCCGATATACTTCCCTTGCAACGCCCGCTCATCGTTGTTGAACTCATCGGCCTTGAAGCCGGGATTGCTGGCCTCGATGCGGCTCAGGAAGTGCTTGAAGATACCCGCCGCACTGTCCTTGTAGCTGGCAATGAAATACCCAACCTTCCACTCCACGCGGCGGCGCATATCGCTGTAGAAGCCGCGCGCTGGGCCGTCCACGACGTCAAACGCCACCTCCAGGTAATACTTGTCGGGAATGTCCCGAACGCCCGTGATAGCGCAGACATACCCGCCCGGGGCTAGTTTCTCCATCGGCCCGGAGACCTCGGTGTCGCGCCAGTTCCTTGTACAATTCATGCTGTTTCCTCCTTCTTTGTGGGGGCCTCCAACGCGGGAAGCTCATAGTATTCGCGGATGATGCTGTCCACCGCCGCAAGATCGTTGTCGATTTCGGGGGTCTCGAACATACCCATAGGGGATTTCACCGTGTCCGCACCGCTGTTCTGCGTGCGGAAGCTGTAACGGCCATCCTGCACCGCCGTTTTCAGTACGATGGTGAACATGCCCTCGATGGTGATTTTTTCGTCCAGCAGCTTGCCGATGGTCTTGCATTTTTCATTCCCTGCCGCGTCGCGCTCGATATGCGACAGGAAGTAGATCACCACGTCCTTCGGCAGACCCACGCAGAACTGTACCAGGCTCCAGAAGTTCAGGGCCAGGTCGGTGAATTTCTGATAGCCCTGCACCTTCGCCGTGCGCATGTACTCATTCGCCATGAGATACTGCGCGTCGTCGATCACCACGGCGCGGATACCGTGCCCCACGGCTTTGGTGATTTTCTCCTCTATGGCCATGTAGTCGTCGGACGGGTAGAGCATATGCCCTTTGGACCTGAAGGGCAAGGGCTTCTTGTTCACGTTGACGATGAACACGCTGCCGGGCACGAAATTGCGCATGGACGCGCTCTTGCCGGTGCCGGATTCGCCCAAGATTAAAACGGGGATTCCCATAACTGTACCTCCAATTTTTCTTGCATTGTTTGATTTCACCACGGACCGTCATCCGCGCCTATTTCCTCAAAATCAGCTTGTGACGCGGGCGGCAGTGGCGGCGTGTGATGGATATCAATCGCGCCAAAGCGCTGTATCTCGCCCATAAAAGCGATATTGAACGCGCCCACTTCGCCGTCTTTGTTCTTCTCTACCCGAATTTCCCGGCTCTTTGGGTCGTTCTCATCCTGTTGGGAGAGCATAATAATTGCATCGGCGTCCTGCTCCACCTGGCCGCTTTCCCGCATCGCGGCCATGCCTATGCCGGTGCGGTTCAACTGGGAGAGGGCCACTATCGCTATGCCGGTGCTTTGCGCGGCGGTGTGTAGGTCGATGCTAATCTGCGTGACGGCCTCGTAGCGGGATGTACCGCAGCTTGGCCGGATCAGCCCCAGGTAGTCAACAAATATCACATCGGCCTTCATTGAGACGGCCTTTGCCCGGATTTGCGCCACGCTCCACCCTGCCGCCGAAACCATGTGCAGCCCCAGGCTGGACATGGCCTCCCGCGCCTGGTCAACCGTCGCCCGCTCCTGCGGTGTCAATTTGCGTTGCTTGATGTTCTCCAGCGGAACCCCTGCATAGCAAGCGACAGCACGATCAAATAGCGCGGCGGGGGATGTTTCAAGGCTGAAGTACACCACCCGGTGACACGCTGCCATGTGTAGCGCAACCTGAAGTGTAAAAGACGTCTTGCCACTGCTGGGCCTGCCCGCCACGATGTTTACAAACGAGTTCGGCCATCCCCGGCACCCCGATAGCTTCCCCAGGCGTTTCAAGCAGTTCCTCGCACGGGCAGGGTTCACCCCGGAAGAAGTCGCGGCGATCCACACCCACACCCTGCGGCACACCAACGCTTCAATTCTCATCGCGGCCAACACCAACATAACAACCGTTGCAAAACGCCTGGGCCACGCGCAGCCCACCACAACGGCGAACATCTACTCCCACGCGATCAGGCAGGCCGACGAAGCCGCCGCCGAAGTGCTGGACGTCGCGCTGCACCTGGGCAAATAAAAAAGCACCCGCTCGATGGTGAAAACCACATGAGCGGGTGCGTTTTTTGGATAAACCGTACCAAAACCGTACCAAAACGGGATTTCCCCTTGAAACTTCCATCCCTAACAAAAACTGAAAGCCTTGATATACAAGGCTTTCAGGTGGTCGGAGTGTCGAGATTCGAACTCGAGGCCTCTTGGTCCCGAAATAGTTCTAGGGCGTGGGAAGCGAATTTGCCCACTGAAGGTACATGACGATGGAGGCTGAAGAACTTGGAACCATTTGATAACGCTTGTTTCCGGTACCAGAGGAAACGCAGATACCGTCAGGAGAAATATAGCTTCTGTGCAAATCAGCTTTTGAGAGAAAGACGATTTCAGGTCCATCCTGCAGATTTTTCACGCCACTTTTACGTTGCACATTAAATTTTTCGCGTAAATCTTCGCTGCTAATGGTCAAGGGGATATACCAAAGCAACTGCGGTTTACCGCCTTCGACAAATTCACGATAGATTGCGATTAGATTTTGTTCAAGAGTTGGAGCGACAAAATCGCTCGTACTAAGCCCCAGTTCATCTTTTACTTCTCCTTCCACAGCACGGACTATACCATGTATTTCAAGACTTCCATCCTGATTCAAGGCATATTTCGTCTTAAGTGATGCCTCCACACCAATACCTAACATCCATTTACCAATCGACACAAAGCGCGAACGCTTGACGAATGCGATCATTCCGTCCGTTGTTTCAATTATGCAATGAAATCCTAAATGGTTTGACAACTGAGAAGCACTTAAAATAGCACTACCAACACCAAAATCATGTATTCTTCGCAAGGACAAGCCCTCAGCAAATTCAAAATCCATAGAACGATTCGTAACAAGTGAGCGGAAATATGTTGTTCTCTCTGTCTCCAAGACTACTTTTCCATTTTCGACATGGCAATCACGAAGCCTGATCATCGTATTATCGTAAACGCTGGAAAATTGATGCGCGCGGAACAAGGCCGGATAATTATGTTCAACCAAGGATGGAAGGTGATAAACATCCTGGCAATCCGTTAATTGGAAGATGTGTTGTTTGTCATTTAGATAGAGCAATTGGACAGGGAACAAGTAGCTACCATCGCTTTGCTTTTCGCAATTTGTTCGTTTTTCGCCGAATGCAAGCAAGGCAGACGGCGCGCTATTAGTCCATTTAACAAATGAATTGTTTAGCTTTGCATAATATTTGCAAAGCCAGTTATAGTTTGTAGTAAGCTTTAGTGGGTCTTCCAGCCAATGCAGAGCAGCCGAAAGGATCGCTTCAAGGAATCTCAAGAGTAGCGCTGCATATAGTACGCTTGCAATGATGTTTATTGAAATGTCAGACAGGTAGGAGGACGAACGAGGCAGTGCAATAATCCATAAAAAAGATATTAATATGGCAAAGCCTAATGAAATCAGGAGTTTCAGCCATGAATTATCCCGATATGCTTTTAAAACCCTGAATAAAATGCGCCTTAATTGATTCATACTACACACCTCAATCAACCAAAAATCGGATATAGGCTCTATCGTCATAGGAGATGGCGTCTTTTACTAATCCCTTAGTAGATTTATAATTCCGGTACAGAAGCCGATCTGTCTTTAACAGAAGTGCCAACTCTGTCTCGCTTTCAGCGAGGGTGGTTTTTAGAAAGGGATATCCATCAGAAGCTAGCACTACTACAGAGCCTTTTGGGACTGGATAAACAATTGTACGCTCGGGCCTGATAAAGATTCCATCTAGGACATCATACCCAAGCTCGCCATCCGCATTGGCGTATTGCATTTGGTTTTCTAGTTCAGGCAAGATGCGCTCCCGTCCCGTATCGTGCGCCATCAGTTCCTCTTCTGTTTTCCCTGCCAGTACCTCCTGGGCGAGGAAAGCACTTCTCTTTTCGGAATTGATGGTGTCAACCTTTTTTGCATGATCATGGAGAGCGCCATTCAGGATGCATTGGCAATCTCCGAAGCTCCATATTTCTTGTCTGGCAATCGAATACAGAATGACACCCGCCTGCAAGCGATCGGTTGGATGCGATGCCGCATATTCCAACAAAGCACCATAGGCAGCGGTTAGGGAGGCATTCAAAAATTCAATGCACTCTACGGCGGTGAAATCAGCGGCTGCATTTTCAAGCGAAGTCAACAGCACATCACGCGCGTGCCGTCCGCTCTTTTTCCCCTCCCACAGGAGTTTTCCCTTTGCAGTCACGCCATCAATCACAGCGATATAATTACCGCTGACAAAGACACCATCTTCGCATGTATCCATGTGACCAGTTTTAGATTGCAGGTATTGCTCAATTATTTTCACCACGTCAAATGCGCCCCTCTCAAAAATTTTTCCCTAGCTTGAATTATAGCATGTCATTTTTCTGGTGTCAACTGCGTTGGGAGTTTTTCCTTGACAGCGTATGCGCCAATGTGCTACAATTACAAAAAAGAAAGTCAAAGCACATGAGGAATCGCATGCCAATGCCCTACTTCAAAATCGACAACGACATCTTCTCTCTGCGCTTGGGCTCCTACGAGTTCCAGATCTATTCCTATTTGGTTTCCTGCGCGGGCAAGAAGGGCGAATGCTGGCCGAGCACGAACACCATTGCGCGCACGCTCGACATAAGTCAGAGCACGGTGATCTGCAAAATTGATTCGCTGGTACGCAGGCAACTCATCGACAAGCGAACAACAATTCGCCACAGCAAAAGCGGCAGGGTCAGCACGGGCAACAACCACTACTATATCCGCTCCGTTGCCGAGGCCAAGATGGCGCACGAACGTTTCCCGGGGGGCCATGGTGGACTGGGGGGTACTTTAACAGACGAAGAGGATATATAAGAAAGAGCTGAAGTCTGAATATTTAAAACCCCACCATGAGCTGAAAACAGCCCCGTTCGCGCTCGAAACCCTCCCCAAAAATCCACACGCCATCGCTCCCAAGGGAAGCAAGCAGAGCGCCCGGCTATACGCCGGTCACCTGCTTGGCCGGGGGACACCCCCAGCACCCCCGTTCCCTCGCCGCTACGCTGGCGAGCTAAAGCGAGAAGGCCCGTGTCGCGCCGCGTGTGGCCCCGTGTGCGAGCTTTACGTCCCAAACCGAGTAAGATAACGGCAGAGGAAGAAAAACGCGCTGTTGGCCCCCGTGTAGCCACGTGTGGCGATCAGGCCTTTCAGCATCCACTCAACCGGAAGCCCGTACAAAACGCCGAAACATGACCAACAGCAGAGAAACGAGTACCAAAGCAGGATAAAAGGGTGATGCTGGTTGCCCTGCATCCCCCTGATTCACACCGACCGGCAATGCCGTTCGGGGATTACGGAGTGGTACCACTATTGAACGCCAACCGAAATTTCTGATAACACATTGCCAAAAAATCAAGCAGTGCAAGGCTTTGTAGCAGTTAAGAGCGGTATCGCCAAAAAGATAGCTCTTGGTCAAAAAATAGTCTGGACTTCCGAGCAAGGTTGTGGTATGATGTCGTGCTTGGAAGGAGGGTGAAAACCCATGGCAAAGAGAAGAGCGAACGGCGAAGGCAGTATCTCCAAGCGAAAAGACGGACGATGGGAGGGCAGGTTCACAGTCGGCTACCGAGAAGATGGCAAGCAAATTTACAAGAACGTGCTGGCCAAAACCCAAGCCGAGTGCGCGAAAAAACTGAAAGCGGCCATCGCCGCGGCGAAGGAAATCTCTGCAAGCGAATCGGCTCCGACAGCCTACACGCTGGCAGAATGGATCGACATCTGGTACGAAAACTTCATCAAGCCAAACCTCCGCGAGACAACCCGAAATCAGTATGAGTCGTTCATCAGGCACCACATCAAGCCCTACATCGGAGATATTTCCCTCACCAAGCTGAGCTCCCTCGACCTGCAAAAGCTCTATAACAAGCTCAAGACCAGCGGGAGAATTCAGACCGACCATGCCCTGCCGAACCCTGGTCTGAGCGCAAAAACCGTGCGCAGCATACACATGATGCTCTCCTCCTGTTTGGAAAAAGCAGTGGCCGAACGGCTGATTCAGACCAACCCCGCGCATGGTTGCAGCATCCCGCCGAAGGAAAAGCGCGAGATGAAAATCATCCCGCCGGAGCAAATCGGACGATTCCTCACCGAGGCAGAACGCGCAGGATACCTCGCGATGTTCTACCTCGAACTCACCTCGGGCCTGCGCCGGGGCGAACTGCTGGCCCTGCTATGGACGGACGTTGACATCGCCAACTGCGCCATCTCCGTAAGCAAACAGGTCATCAGAGTGAACGGGGAGCTCAAAGTTCTGCCGCCCAAAACGCAGAACGCCGTGCGAAAAATCGTGCTACCCAAGCAGACAATCGACCTGCTCATCGCCGAGCACGAACGTCACCCGGACCACCCGTTGCTGTTTCCTTCGCCCAAGACAGGTACCTACCTCGACCCGCCAGCGGTTGCCCGGAAGATGAAAACCCTGCTGGCAAGAGCCGGGATAGACGAGATTAGGTTCCACGATCTCAGGCACACGTTTGCCACGCTATCCCTGCAAAATGGGGTCGATGTGAAAACTTTATCACACACGTTGGGGCACTACAGCGCAGGGTTCACACTGGATACCTATACCCACGTGACCACACAGATGCAGGAGGATGCAGCCAGATAGATCGGCGGGTTCATGGCAGCGGCGCAGGGTTAGCTGATTTTTCTTGCAATCTCAGTTGAGATATGCTATGATATTCACGAGGATGAAAGGGGGAGTCTGAATGCCATTCGTAGAAGCCAAATGCACTAACTGCGGAGCGGTCCTGCCCGTGGATAGCGCCCGTGACGCTTGGGTCTGCGGGTATTGCGGTACGCCATTTGTAGTTGAAAAGGCTATCCAGCAGTTCAACATTACCAACAACATAACCGCCGACACTGTCGTTGTGCAGGGTGGCAGTAAAGACTTTGAAGTGCGCGGAGGCGTTTTACTCAAATACAACGGCGAGGCGATAGATGTCGTTGTGCCAGACGGAATCGTGGAGATTGGCGGAGCCTTTAATGGTTGCAAAGGCGTCCGAAGTATAGTTCTTCCTGAGAGCATTGAAGTGATCGGAACATTTTCGTTTTGCGATTGTGTTAGGTTGCATTACATCACGCTTCCAAAGGGACTAAGAGAAATTCAAGCCAGTGCATTTAAAAATTGCACACAATTGCATGAGATAACAATCCCGGACAGCATCAGAAAAATTTACAGCGTGAAGGAAAATGATACGTATCAAAAAATTACGCAAGAGCATCTGCCTCAGCAGCAAAAGCAACTGCAATTTAGGAAAAAATACGTAAATGAAAAAAGTATTGATAGTGATACTAAGCGTGACATAGATAGAATACAAGCTTCAATTGCACAATACGAGAAAATCCTGCAAGACATTATAGGAAATGTTTCAGTCTTTTCTGGATGCAGTAAGTTGAGTCGCGTAATCATTTCAGATGATTGTTATCGCCGCGTTGATGGTGATTCTGTTTTCGTTGGCACGCCCTTTCTGCAAGTGTGGAAGCAGCAAGAGGAGCAAAAGCGCAGAGAGTTGCAACAGAAGCGCAAAGAGTTACAGCAGCAGGAACAGCAACAAAAATATAAACAAGATGGTTTATGTCAGCACTGCGGAGGGAAGTTCTCGAAGCGTACCCAAGCCTGTAAGCGCTGTAGCAAGCCGAAGGATTATTAATTTGGCAACCCAATGCTCCCGAGGAATCGGCAGATTCATGGCAGTGGCCCAAGGTTAATGGTCAGAAAACCGTCAGACCCGCGCCCGCGAAACGCCTATACGCCAAGCCTTTCCCAGCCCCCTGTCAAGCCCTAAAAACAGCAATATGCGTCCCGTAATGGTCAAAATAATGGTCAGGCAACGCACAGCCACTCAAAACAGCAGAACAACAGAAGAAAAGCAAAAGCCGCAAAGTCAAGTGTATCAAGACTTTGCGGCCTTTTGCCGTTGGTCGGAGTGTCGAGATTCGAACTCGAGGCCTCTTGGTCCCGAACCAGCGGGGGAATGAAAAGCGGCGTTTGGTGGTGTTCCGTAAAGCCTTGTGCTGCTGGATTTTCTTCGTAGCATGTGAAGCTAGATTTAGCCGCCGTGGGTGATTTTTGGCGGCGTGTAGCCCACAAATCACCCACGGCGGGAG
>WQTL01000462.1 GCA_009786275.1 Bacillota bacterium
GCAGTTCTTTGTCTCCCGTATTCTTGCGGGGCATTTTGTAGACATGGCGGCGGCGCAAACCCGCCGCTATGGCCACAACCGCCGGGTGAAGGTGCGCATCGTCTGGGAGCCGAAGAACGATAATCTGGCCTACACTCATTTCGAGCAAATCTGGATCAACGCGGGCCACCCCATGGTGAAGAAAAAACGCTCCCGTCCGGAGCGCTACACCATGGTGTGCGGCCTGTTCACCCACGAGCTGGGGCACATCCTCTACACGGACTTCCTGTCCCCCCAGACCCAGCGCAACAAGCTGGCAATGGGTCAGTGGTATCCGGAGAAGCCCCTGCTGCGCAGCCGCGACGAACAACGCCACGAGGCTGACATCTGGGACTTCTGCAAAAAGGACCCCATGCACCTCCAGGTACTGTGCCGCATAGCGCATAACCTGCACAACGTGCTGGAGGACGGGTACATCGACAACAAGATGATCACCCGTTACCCCGGGGTGTTGGGGCAGAGTCTTCAGACCTGGAGCCAGTCTCAGTTTGAAGACGCGCCCACGCTCACGCAGCTGATAGAAGCGGAAGAAGCGGGCGACAGCCACATCTGGATCAACATCGTCAACCTGATTCTTTCCCACGCTCTGTGGGGTGAGCTGAAGTACGGCGATGAGCCCACCTCCGATGAGCGGGTTCAGACTGTTTTCGGCCTATTATCTGAGTTGGACGATGCGCTCCTGAAACCATCCTCGAAGGAGCGGCTGAACACGGTCAATACGATCGTAGTCCGCTGCTGGCCTTACATCAAGGATTATATCGAATGGTGTATCCAGGAGAGCAAGAAAAACGGTACGGGTGACCCCTCCGGCGTTGCCGCGGGCACGATGCCAAGCGCCAGCGCGGCGGCCGAGGGCGGGACCACTCCGGTGGCGGAAGCCCCAGGCACCAAACCCAAACTGGCCAACAAGGGCAAGCGCGCCGCGACCGCTCAGCTGGCGGCCGCCGCGGCGTCATCAAACGATGATGAATCTGAGTCTGGGGAAGCCGCAGGCGGAACAGATGAAAATGAGTCTGAGTCTGGTGAGGGCACGAGCGGAGGCGCTGAAGGCGATCAGGAAACTGAAGCCGGCGTCATCATGCCCCCGGGCGACGATGCGGCGGGAGAAACGCCCGCAAAGGCCCAGGATGTAAGCGCCGAAGAAACCGGGCGGATCCCCATGACCGAAACCGATGACCTCTTCGAGCCCATGGGCGGCGAGGCCGAATTTGACGATGACTATGCCGGCACCGGCTACGACAATGCCGCGGCCGACATAGAGCGCCTGTTGGACCAAGTCGCCGAGGCCAAGGTTCATGAGGAGCTGGAGGACGCCCGCAAGCGGGAACTCAACGAACTGGCCAACAGCCTGAGTTACGGGAACGTACATGCGGGCGTGCAGTTTAACGTGCATCGCATGAAAACGGTTGACGATGAGCTCAAAGAAAAGTATCAGACCATCGCCGGGCCGTTGCTGCAAATATCCAAACAGCTGCAGCGTTCCATCCTGCAGCAGCTCAAGGATCAGCGGCAGGGCGGCAAGCAGACCGGACTCCTCATGGGGCGGCGGCTGAATACCCCCGCGCTGCCCCGCAACGACGGTCGGGCGTTCTACAAAAACAATCTTCCGATTGAAGTCCCGCGTATCGCCGTGGCTTTGGTGGATGACGAATCCGGCAGCATGAGCTCCAAGGATCGTGCCACCTATGCCCGTGCGGCGTCCATCATCCTCTATGATTTCTGCCGGGCGCTGGACATCCCCGTGATGGTCTATGGGCATTCGACAAGCGACTACGATGTGGACCTGTATTCCTATGCGGAGTTCGAGGCCATTGACCGCAACGACTGCTACCGCCTGATGGACATCAGCGCACGCGGTAGTAATCGCGACGGCGCGGCCTTGCGCTTTGTTGCTGAGCAGCTTTCCCGCAGGCAGGAGGAGGTCAAAATCCTCATGCTCATCTCCGACGGCCAGCCCGCTCACATTGGTTACATGGGTACCGCCGCAGAGGAGGACCTGCGCGGGATCCAGCGTGAGTACGAGCGTAAAGGCTTGTTGTTCATTGCCGCCGCCATCGGCGACGACCGGGAACACCTCCAACGCATTTATGGAAAAGGCTATATGGACATTTCCGATCTGACGCAATTGCCGATGAAGCTGACCAGCAGGATCAAGCGGTATATCCGCGTATAACTGACAACACGGCGGGGTGCTTCATACACATCCCGCCGTAAAATGAAAGGAATTGAATTATGAATGCACTGACCAGCGTGGTATCCTACCCCGAGCGCGGTGCCGGCGGCGATAACCGCTATCGCGGCAACTGCTCGCCCAAGCTCATAGAGGACCTGATTGCTCATTTCGGCACGAAGGAGATCTGTGACTACATGTGCGGCAGCAATACCACCCGCGACGCCGCAGCCAATCTGGGCATCGCAAGCCGTACCTACGACCTTCACAGCGGCTTCGACCTGCTCAACCACGACATCCCGGAGCGGCCCGGCTTCATCTTCTGGCATCCGCCCTACCACGACATCATCACGTATTCCGATGTGATGTACAGCGCGCAGGCGGTGCAGTCCAAGTTCGGGTATGACCCGCGGGAGAGCGACCTTTCGCGTATCCCTACCTGGGAGGCCTTCGTGGCGGCGATGAACCGCTGTATGATGAAGCAATTCTACGCCCTGAACCGGGGCGGCCGCATGGCGGTGCTGGTGGGCGATATCAAGAAGAAGGGAAAGCTCTACAGTATGCTCTTTGAGCTTGTCAAGCCCGGCACCCTGGAAAACGTCGTCATCAAAACACAACACAACTGCGTATCCGACAGCAGGAGCTACGGCGGCAAATTCATCCCTATCGTGCATGAATACCTGCTGCTCTTGCGAAAGGACGCCCCGCTGGTGTTCCCCGTGCTCGTCACGCAGCCCCATACCCTTGACATCCGCGATATGCCCAAAGCCACCTGGAAAGACGTTGTGGCGGCGGTTATCGCGGAATGCGGCGGCCAGGCAGATCTCAGCGGCATCTATGCCAAGGTGGAGGGCTACAAGCGAACCCAGGGCAACGAGCACTGGCACGAAAAAGTGCGGCAGACGCTGCAACGGTACACGAGCCTGTTTTACAGTCCCCAGCGCGGGGTTTGGCGGCTTGTCAGGG
The DNA here is from genome assembly GCA_009786275.1 of Bacillota bacterium. Lineage (GTDB taxonomy): Bacteria > Bacillota > Clostridia > Oscillospirales > Acutalibacteraceae > WRMQ01. The sequence goes on from WQTL01000462.1 coordinate 3,176, forward strand.
AGGCGGTAGCATGATCCAGTACAAATGCGCCGACTTCGATAATTTTTCCTGTTGCTGCCCATACAACCGCTACGATTCGGAAGGAGCGGTTGAACGCATTTGCGAGCATCCGGATCCGGCTGACAAGGACGGCGAGAGCGATGGTGACGGCAATTGGATCGTCAAGTGCGTTGACTGGAACTGCCCGCTGTGCCTGAGCGTTGAGCAGGAAGACGAGGGCCGCGATGACGTCGATTGGGACGACTATACACATGTCTTCCCGGTCTCGGAATTTGGGGACCCCGACCTTGTGCTCGTATATATCGGTCAAGACGCGCCTGAAGGCGCCCTCGAGGCATGGAACGACTACGACAGATGGATGAACCGCTATAATCCGGACTGGAAGCCAAAGGAGGAATTGCATGTTTGATACCCTGCAGCTCATCGGCGGGCTCATCCTCGCCGTGGGCTACATACCGCAGATCATCCAGCTCATCCGCACAAAGTCCTGCAAGGACCTGAACCTCAATACCTACGCCACCGTCTTTCTTGGCATTGCGCTGATGGAGGCTTATGCCATTAACCTGGCAGCACACGGCGCGGGAGCGATGTTCCTGGTCACCAACAGCATGGCCCTCGCGTTTTAACGGGGTGCTGTGCGGGCTTATCCTAAAATATAAAAAAGGAGCTAAAACAAAATGAGAACAGTGCAAGCGAACCTGCGCAGCCTGCAGGAGCAAACCGATCCGAAAAGCGGCGACTTCGGCCACCGCGCGGCGGAGGTCAACATCATCAGCCACGTGGACAATAACAACGTCATCGCGGAAGTCCAGGGTGTCCGCTGCCGGGCGATTTTCAATCCCTTCGTAGGCCAATATTTCGTGGATGACGTGGACGGCAGGATCGAGGAGGGCGGCGCGCAATGATGAAAACCATCATGATCCGGCCCGACGGCACCGCGTCCGTCAAGAAACTTTCCGACTTCAAGGCGCTGAATGTACATTTCAATGGGCTTGTCGAACGCGTCACATCGCCCCGCTTGCCGCAGCCTTTTTGCATGGGAGTTGACGAAGAGGGCAAGTGCAAGGGCCTGCCGCGTAACGACTTCGGTTCGTGGCTCTATGGCGTTGACAAGCACGGCGAGATCATCGTTGGCGATGTGTTTCTTCTGAAGACCGAGAAGGATTCGGAAGGCTATTACCTCGCCGGCCTGACCGATCAGGACATCCACCATCTCGCGGGACGCTTCCAGCTGGAACTTGTTCCGGCGGCGGCTGACGCATAGTATCAGGAAACAAGGCGCTTTTTCCTCACGGAAAGGGCGTCTTTTTCATATCAAAAATATTTTACAAAGGAGCACACACCATGAAACAGAAAGTCAAAGCAACCCTGTTCGGCCTTGGGCAAGGCATACTCGACGGCAAAGTGGAGGTCACCATCGTCAGCAAAATGAGCGACGGCGGGTTCGTTGTGGAGTACGAGGGCGTACACTACCAAGCCATCCGCAAGCCTGAATCGGGCGAGTATTTCGTAAACCTGGACAGCAAGGTCAATCCTCCGCTGACGATTCTCCTGGTCCGCCCCGACCGTTCCGCGCACGTCAAGGACATCACCGACATCGTTGAACTCCGCTGCATCCTGCACCAGAACTATGACATCATTTCCACGCGCCGCCTGCCCGAACCGTACTGCATGGCCCGAAAAGAGGAGTATGCCTGCATCGGCTTGCCGGTCAACGACGTCGGCTCGTGGATCGCGCTTTCGGACGAAACCTGCCTTAACGTCGAGGGCGATGTCATTCTGATGAAGCGCAAGACCCCGACCGATCCGAAAGCGACCGTCCTCGCCAGCTTGACGGAAAAGAACATCCAGTATCTCGTCGAGCACTTCGATTTGGATTTTGTATTAGAGGACGATCCGGCATAACGGCGAAAGGCAGGAGCGCTCTCCTTCGCGGGAGGGCGCCCCCGCCTTATTCGCGCACTCATTTTTTACTCCACTTCGCCGGTTTTCTCGAATTGGCAAAAGGTCTCGCCAAGCGCCCATCTTGGCTGATCACCTGCATCAGGGCGTCCCCATATAGTGCTGCATCTTTCAGTTGAATGAAGCTGCAGTTGTTATACATGGGACTATAATTGCCCTGGGTTACTCCGTCGGCGTGAATGGCGGGGCTGTTGTCGCCGGTCGTTGCGGCGGAATTGCGCTTGGCAACCGCTCTTTTTTTCGCGAACGCAATCGTGCTCGCGGCGCCCGCCGCGCCGCCGCCCAAAAGCGCCGGAATTACAACGCTGAGCAAAACCTTCATGTCAGCGTTCTGAAATAGTTCAATGAGCCATGCCTTCCAATCCATAAAAATTCACCCTTTCATTTCTCTGAAATTTCTGCTATACTGTTAGGCAAGGGACGTCCCGCGGAGCTCCAGCGCGATATCCATGTGCATATTCTACATGATCGCAAAAATTCGCAAAGGACAGTTGAGGACACCAGAGGACAAAACACAATTGGGGAGGAATTGCATGACATTCAGCGAATTTGCCAATATGCTTTATCCGTTCTGCGGCAATGGCGATAAAATCGCGGATTACGTCGTCCGCCTGATTGACAACGTCCTCGTTGACCCCTTGAGTGAAGAGGATGAAAGGAAGTCCATAGCCGGCGAGTACAATCCGATAGGAAATCTCACGGCAAGCGGGCTTGAAAAGATTTATAGGGACGAGCCGGGGCGGAATATTCCAAAAAGGGCGGCTGCGGAAATCCTCAGCCACCTGGACAAAGCCCGGTTCGCGGATTACTTGGAGGCATTTGCGGAAGATACGCTTGAGGGCATATCGAAAGCATTGTCGCGCGTTGGCATCACGTCCAGCAGGGAAAATGCAGCCGCGGTGTGCGCGGATCTGTTTGCGGAGATTTTAACGGCGCTGGCTGCCGGCGTAAAAAAAGCGGCGCTGGCCGCTCATAATCTCCCGGGGGTAACCCCCTATTTTACAGGGCGAACCGACGCGTTGGATTCCATACACAGCACTTTCACAAAGAGCAAAACCATCGCGATTACCCAGGCGTTTTACGGCCTTGGCGGTATCGGTAAGACCCAATTGGTGCTAAAATACGCCTTCGAGCATCTGCCTGACTACAAATATATATGTTGGATTAACGCGGAAACCGAGGACGACGCTCTGTTAAGCGCAAAGTCGGCTTTGTCGGTGGTTTTCGGCGTAGATGGTGCGGAGAGCATTGAAAAGAGCGAGGAGATCCTTGCAAGCTTTTTAGATTGCTGCAAGAAGAACAGGCGCGGCCTGCTTATCTTCGACAACGTCGAGAATTACGCCGTGGTTCAAAAATTCCTCGCGAAGCCGGCCAACATCCATGTGCTCATCACCACGCGCCTGGCTCATTTGCAGGAAGTGCCTGTCCGCATCGACATCGGTGTATATCCCCCGCAAGAAGCCGTACTGTTTATTCAGAATCGGTTGGGCAAGCCGGAAGCGCCGCGCGGGAGCGGCGAGCTTGCCATGCGGCTTGGCTATCTGCCGCTTGCCCTGGAACAGGCTGCGGCGTACATTGCCGCCAACGACAGGACGGTTGAAAGCTACCTTGCGCTGCTGGAGGAATACGCGCCAGAGCTGTTCGAAAACGACGAGGGCCTGATTGCTTACGACAAGGCTGTTGCCGCCACCCTCCGCATTTCTATCCGGAGGATCGAATCCAGGGCGTCGAAACAGTTCCTGAATGTCCTGTCATACTTCGCGGCGGATGGTATCCGGCTGCGGTTTTTCGAAGGGCTTGAAAAAGGCACAATGCCGCCGCTTCTGGAGAGAGATCTGGACAACTCCCTGAAAATGGATAAGGTGATCCGCAGCCTGACCCAGTATTCGCTGGTCAAGCGAGAAGACGACGTACTGTCGCTTCATCGGCTGGTGCAGGAAATTGTCCGCGGCTCGCATGGCAAGAATCTGAATTTTCTCCGTTCAGGCCTGTACATCATGTTCCAGAAGCTTGGCTTTGACTATGCGGATGCGCAATCGCGCAGCAACTTTGCCCTGCTCGTGCCGCACGCCGATAACATTGCGCTGCTTGCGGAAAAAGCACTTACGCAGGAGCCAAAAGAGGCGCATTTGGCCATCGGGAGAAATTACTATTTAATTGCCGACTACAATTATCGTGTCGGCAACTACGATGCTTCCCTTTCATTTTTCGACAGGGCGATAATCCAGTATATTGCCGGGGAGGGCGACAGGCATTCCGATGTTGCCATGCTTCGCAACGAACAGGCTAACGTCTATCGGGAGATGGGCGAATATGAAAAAGCGCTTGCGTCATACGATATTGCCCTCTCTATACGAAAAGAGGAGTATGGGGAGAGGCATGAATATACAGCAAGCGTGATGAACGGTATCGCTTTGACTTATTGCAGGCAATGCAAATATGAGGAGTCGCTTGCTCTTCATAAAGAGGCCTATGAGATATTCAAAGAAAGGCTCGGTGAAAATGACCTCGACGTTGCCGTAGCTTGCAACAACATCGCCATATCCTGTGCGGAGCTTGGCAATTATGACGAGGCATTGGAGTGGTACGGGCGGGCAATCGCTATTTATGAGCATGAGCTGGGGACAGAGCACCCCGACACGGTTGATACTTATAGCAATATAGCCAACGTATACGCTGACAAGGGAGAATATGACACGGCTCTGGAATGGTGCGAAAAGGCAAAGAACGCAAGAATCGCCCTTCTGGGGGAAAACCATCCCGACGTTGCGACGCTCTATATGAACACGGCATTGATCTATACTTCAAAAGGACTATACGACGAGGCAGCCGAGCTGTATGAGCGTGCTATAGAAATTTTCGAGAATACGATGGGGACGGAAAGCCCAATGACCGCCGATGCCTACGATAGCTTTGGCTCTTTGTTTGACGAGCTGGATCAGTTGGATGATGCGTTGTATTGGTACGAAAAGGCATTGAAAATCCGAAAGAGAGCGCTTGGAGACTCTCACGCCAACACAGCGGGCAGTTACAACAATATCGCCGTCGTATATGAAAAGCAAGGCAGGCTGGATGAATGCTTGCGCTATTTGGACAAGGTGCGGAAAATTCGCTCATTGATTTACAGCAATGACAGCACCGAGTTTGCGGGACTATACAGCAACTACGCTCTCGTTTATTCCCAAAAAGGCGATATGAAGAAAGCCCTGCCCTATTTGGAAAAGGCGATAGAAATCCGGGAAAAGCGGCTTGGCATACATCATGACGACACCGGTATGGTCTACACAAACATGGGTATAGTCCTTGAAAGAGATGGGCGCGCCCGGGAAGCGCTTGGATGGTATAGAAAGGCTTTGGCCGCATATGAAAAGTCGTTGGGCGCCGACCATCCGCATACCGTTGATTTGGCAGAGACCATTCGAAAAATGGAGCTCAGCGGCCTGAGCTGAAATAATTATAACATGTTTCTTGCATTGTAACAGATGGCGTGTTATAAACATATTAACTTTGCTGTTGACATTTAACTTTACAGAGGTTATAATATATACACCAAGGTTAAATTGCGAGGTGAGCAGAATTGGACTACATTGAAGAAACCCTTGGCGAAAAAGTAATTCGGCACCTCTGGGACGCTGGCAAAAGCCTGCCCCCCTTCTTGGTTGACGCATACGACTTTTTTGATGCGGCGATTGGTGCGCAAAACTGCCTGATTATTGTGCCGAGGAAAGAGCTATGTGCTGTTCCGGCGCTTAAAAAACAAATTGCCCATATGCAGCAGGCGTGCGATGTGCCGGTAGTGCTGGAATTGGCGGCACTCAGCCGCCAGCGCAGGCAAACGCTGGTTGCTGAGAAGGTCCCCTTTGTCGTGCCGGGCAAGCAGCTATTCCTGCCGTTCATGGGCGCGATGCTGCAAGAGAAGTTCGACAGTGAAGCCCCGCAGGTTGAGACGCTGCAGCCGTCCGCGCAGATGCTGCTCTTTTGGTTTATCTATCAAAAATGCGTCCCGCTGTATGTAAGTCGGCTTCCTGAAAAGTTTGGCTTTACGGCAATGAGCATCTCCAGGGCGGCGGCGCAACTGATCAATACAGGCTTGCTTGACGTTCACAAGGACGGTGTGCAAAAAGTGCTGACCTCGCAGCTCCCGGCAAAAGAGCTCTTTGAAAAGGCGCGGCCATTTTTATTCGACCCTGTGCGCAGGCGGTTCTACATTGACAAAGCGGACGTGCAGGAGAGCTATTTCTCGTCGGGCGAGAGCACCCTGGCGGAGCAATCCATGCTGAACCCGCCGAATGTCGAAGTCTACGGCATGGCAAAAACGATAAAGCCCGCTTCGGCAACACTGCAATTGATTGATGGCGGGAAGCAATGCGAATTGGAGATATGGCGCTATGATCCGACCATCCTCAGCGGTAAACATCGCGCCGACCCGCTGTCGCTGGCGATGAGCCTGTCGCGCGTCCGCGACGAACGGGTGGAGATGTCGATTGACGAAATGCTGAAAGGAGTGTGGGGATAATGGTTGCGGGATACGAGAGCTTCAAAGATTGGTTTCAGGGATATGAGGACCAGTTTGTCGTGATTGGCGGCGCCGCCTGCGACATTATGATGAGCGAAGTGGGCGCGGGCTTCCGAGGCACCAAAGACATTGACATGGTTCTGCTGGTCGAGTCGCTTACGGCGGACTTCGGCAGACGGTTTTGGGCGTATGTGACGGCGGGCGGTTATCAGCACAAAAACAAGAGCAACGGCCAGCCGCAGTTTTACCGCTTCACCAATCCGGGCAGGCCCGGCTTCCCGCTGATGATTGAGCTGTTTTCCAGAAGGGCCGACGCCATAGAGCTGCCCGCCGACGCCGTACTGACGCCGCTTCCGCTGGACGACGATCTGTCCAGCCTGTCGGCAATCCTGATGGACGACGATTACTACAGCTTTCTCCAGGCGGGGAGGACTGTGATCGACGGCATCCCAATCCTTGACGCGGCGCATCTCATTCCGCTCAAAGCGAAAGCCTGGCTGGACTGGTCCGACAGGAAGGCGGCGGGGGAAGCGGTTGACAGCAGGCATATTCGCAAGCACAAGAACGATGTGTTTCGTTTGTCGGGCGTTCTTCTTCCCAGTGCCAAGGCGGAAGCTTCCGCTGCCATCATAGCTGATCTGACCGCGTTTTGCGCCGCCATGCGGAATGAGGACGTGGAT
>WQTL01000463.1 GCA_009786275.1 Bacillota bacterium
TCTCCTGCCAAGTATAGGTTTGCGGGTCATAATACTGCGGGTCGTAGCTCCGGGGCCCGCCATATTGCGGCAGGCCGCCGGAATTGCAGTTCGCTGGCATATGTACGGCTCCTTTTTTGCGGAAACTCAGTCCATCCTATGCAGGGCCTCACCGCTTTGCGAACGTTCCGTTCCGGGAAAGATAAATTTCTTGACTTCCCCCGTTCGCTCCGCTATAATGGAAAAGAAGAAAGGCGCGTTACGCGCCCGCAAGGAAAGAGTGGGAGCAATTGAGCGAGGAAACCAAGCCGGAAAGCGCGTGGGAACGCTTTGACAACAAGCTGGGCGCGAAGCACCCGGAGATCTGGAAAATCGTCAAGTGGATGGCGGTGGGGTTCATCTCCAACGTGCCGGAGCTGGGGGTTTACATGCTGTGCCTGTACGGGTTCCGGGCGCGGGGCGTGACAAACTTGAGCATCTTCGGCTTCATGCAGAAGATCGTACAGCCCAACGACGAATTCCACATCGCCGTGGTGGTGTACGCGTACATGATCTCCACCGTGGTGGGCTACGCCATCGCCTTCGTCCTCAACCGCAAGGCCACCTTCCACGCCGACAGCAGCATCGCGCTGAGCACCTTCCTCTATGTGCTCATGGTCTGCCTGATCATCTATGTCAACGGGGTCACGGGGCCCATGATCTCGAACCTGGTGGGGCGGCTGCCCTTCCCGGCGGGCGTCACCGAGGCCATCAGCAAATTCGCGTGCATGATGGCGGCGGGCCTGTGGTCCTACCCCATCAACCGCTTTGTCGTCCACCGCAAAAGGAAAGAGAAGGCGAGCGCCGATGCCTGAGAAGGGCTTCCTTGCCTGGCTGGAGAACAACAAATTCGCGCATAGGCACCCGGAGCTGTGGAAGTACGTGAAGTTCTTCCTGGTGGGCCTGGTCACCTCCCTGCCGGACTGGGGCTCGTACATGGTCAGCCTGTATGCCCTGCGGGCCTTGGGCGTCGACCATATCGGCCCGGTGCTGGGCTTCATGGAGCGCGTGGTCGACCCCGCGGAGGGCTTCACCCTGGCCACGGTGATCTACGCCTATATGATCTCCACCGCCATCGGCTATTTCTGCGCGTATATCCTCAACCGCAAGGCCACGTTCCAAGCCAACAACAACGCGGCGCTGAGCGGCGCCCTCTACGCGCTGATGGTGGTCTTTACCATTTTCGCCAACAGCCTGGCGGTGGGGCCGTTCATCTCCGGGCTGGTGGGGCGCGTCGGGCTGCCCGCCGCGCTTTCGGAGTCCATCAGCAAGCTGCTGGTGATGTCCATCCCCGGCATCTGGACCTACCCCTTGAGCAGGTTCGTCATCTACCGAAAAAAGAAGGAGGAGCCCGCCGATGAGCAATGAGAACGCCGAAAAGCAGGGCCTGGTCGCCAGGCTGGACAACACGGCCTTCGCGCGCAATCACAAGGAGCTGTGGACCTTCGTGAAGTTCGCCGCCGTGAGCACCATCTGCGCCGCGGTGGAGTTCGCCGCGCAGTTCGCCGCCCGCGCCCTTTACAAGGCCCTGGACGTGCAGACGCTGCCCGGCCTGTTTTTCTTCCGCCGGCTGGAGGAATCCACGCAGCTGAGCCCGGGCTACACCCTGGCTATGGTGGTCTACGCCTTCATGACCTCCACGGCCATCGGGTATATGATCGGCTTCTTCATCAACCGCGGGGCCACCTTCCATGCCGACGGCAACATCGCGCTGGGCATCTTCCTCAACATTTTATTGATCATTTTCACGATCTGCGCCAACAGCCTGATCGGCCCGTGGATCGAGGGCAGCCTGCCGAAGCTCGGCTTTTTGCCCCCGGGGCTTATCCCGGCCCTGGCCAAGGTGCTGAGCATGGTGGCCACCGTGGTATGGATCTACCCCGCGAACCGTTTCCTCATCCACCGCAAAAAAAAGGAGGTCCCCGCCGATGTCTGAACCCATTGCAACCCCCGCGCCGAAGCAGGGCCTGGTCGCCCGGCTGGACAACACGAAGTTCGCCCTGGCCCACGCGGAGCTCTGGAAATTCCTCAAGGCCCTGTGCGTGGGCGGGATCGGCGCCGTGCCGGAGCTGATCTCGTACATGCTGCTGTGCTCCCTGTTCGCCCGCCTGGCGGTGACCTACCTGCCGAATTTCTTCTTCTTCGACCTGATCATCCGCAACATGGACGAATCGGTCTACGCGCCGGCGGTGCAGGTCTACGCCTTCCTGATTTCCACCGCCGTGGGGCAGACCATCGGGTTTATCCTGGCGAGGAAGTACGCCTTCCACGCCAACGCCAACGTGGCCCTGAGCACCTTCCTGAAGATCGTGATGATCCTCATCACCATCATGCTCAACGGCATCGTCGGGCCCGCCATCGTGACCTTAGTGGCGAGGATCCCCTGGGTGCGGGACTACCCCTCCCTGGTGCAGATCGTCAGCAAGGTGGCCTCCATGGCGGCCTCCACCGCGTGGGTGTACCCCTCCGACCGGTTCATCGTCCACCGGGTGGTGAAGGAGAAAACAGAGGAGGCCGCCTGACATGCGTTACCGCGACTACGGCGGCACCGGCGAAATCTCCGCCCTGGGCTTCGGCTGCATGCGCCTGCCGGAGATCGAAAAGCACGGCAAGTGGTACATCGACGAGGAAAAAACCACACCCATGCTCAGACGCGCGGCGCAGCTCGGCGTCAACTACTTCGACACCGGGTATTACTACTGCCACCACAACAGCGAGGCCGCCGTGGGCAAAGCGCTGAAGCCCATACGAGACCGGGTGCTGATCTCCACGAAAATCCCCCTGTGGGAGACCAAGAAGCGCGGCGACTTCCGCCGCTGGCTGGAGCGCAGCCTGAAAGAGCTGGACACGGACTACATCGACTACTACCACTTCTGGAGCCTGGACAGGCAGAAGTTCGACGAGAAAGTCATCGGCTGGGATATGCTGGGCGAGGCGCGCAAGGCCAAGGAGGAGGGCGTGATACGCCACATCTCCTTCTCCTTCCACGACGGCGCGGAGACCATCCGGCATATCGTCGACCGCGGGGAAATCTTCGAGACCATGCTGGTGCAGTACAATTTGCTGGACCGCGCGAACGAGGAGATGATCGCCTACGCGGCCTCGAAGGGCCTGGGCGTGGCGGCCATGGGGCCGGTGGCCGGCGGCAAGCTGAGCGCCCCCACGGCCTTAAGCGGGAGCCTGACCGGCAAGGCCATGCCCACCTACGAGCTCGCCCTGAAATTCGTGCTGGGCAACCCGGACATCACCTGCGCGCTGTCGGGCATGCGGTGCGAGGAGGAGCTGCTGCTCAACGCGGCGCTGGCGAGCGACGAGGACCCCCTATCCGAGGCCGAGTGGCAGCGAATCGGCGGCGGCCTGGAGCGGCTCAAGCGCTTCAGCGGCCTCTACTGCACGGGCTGCGCCTACTGCAAGCCCTGCCCCGCGGGCATCGACATCCCCGCGCTGTTCAATGCCTACACCTACCACAACGTGTACGGGCTGCACGCGCAGGCGAAGGAGATGTTCGGGAAATACCTGGAGGGCAAGCGCTTCAAGGACTGCCGGGACTGCGGCCTGTGCGAGGGCAAATGCCCGCAGCACCTGGAGATACGCAAAGAGCTGGAACGGGCGGAGTGCGTGCTGGGCAAGCTGTAGCGCTTTTGTTGTAACGGAGACGCACTGCCGTGCGTCTCTACGCTATCTCATCAATATGTAGGGACGCATGGCAATGCGTCTCCGTAGGAAGATATTCATTTCATGAAGCAACATACCAAAACCCTCGCCTACACGGCGCTGTTATTGGCCCTGGGCCTGGCGCTGCCCCGCATATTGCACGTGTTCGGGCAGGACGCCGGGCAACTATTTTTGCCCCTGCACCTGCCTGTCCTGGTTGCCGGCCTGGCCCTGGGGGCCGTGCCGGGGGGCGTGCTGGGCGCGGTGCTGCCGGTGGCGAGCTTCCTGCTTTCTGGCATGCCGCCGCCGCCCCTGCTGTGGTTCATGACGGCGGAGCTGCTGGCCTACGGCCTGACGGCGGGGCTCTTCGCCAAAAAAATGCGCCTGCCGATGTGGGCGGCGCTGCCCCTGGCGCAGCTCAGCGGGCGGGCGGCGGAGGCCCTGGTTCTGCTGCTGCTGGGCGGATTGCTCCATATCCAAGGCGTGCCTGCGGCCATGTTGGTGATCACCGGGACCGTGAAGGGCCTGCCGGGGATCGCGGCGCAGTGGGTGCTGGTCCCCCTGCTGGTGAAGGCCCTTGAAAGGGTGAAGAAACCATGAATATGCTCGGGGCGCTTGATTTGGGCGATCACACCTGCGTCATACGCACGGCGGACGGCGCGCCGCTTGTTTCCGGCGAGCACGGCATCCTGCCGCCCCTGCGCTGGCTGCGGGAAAACCCGGATTCGCTGCGCGGCGCGGACGCGGCCGACCGGGTGATCGGCAAGGCGGCGGCGCTGCTGTTCGCATACGGCGGCGTGCGCTCGATTTGGGCGGCGCGCATGAGCGAGGCGGCCCGGGATTTCCTGCGGACCACCGACATTCTTTTTGACTATGACGAGCTGGTGCCGGCGATATTGAACCGCGACGGCACGGATATCTGCCCCATGGAGCGGCGGGCGCTGGGGATAGACGGGCCCGTAGAGGCGTTCCGGGTGTTCGACGGGCTGGTGCGCCCATGACGCCCACCAAAAAGCTGCCGCTGTTCATCGTCTCTGGCGCGAGCGGCGCGGGGAAATCCACCCTGTGCGAACTGCTGTTCCGGGAGGAGAGCCGCTACATCGTGCTGGAAAGCGACATCCTCTGGAACAAAATTTACGAAGAGGACAAGTACCGGGCGTACCGGCGGATGCAGATGAAGCTCTGCGCCAACGTCGCGCAGATCGGGCTGCCGGTGGTGCTGTGCGGCTGCGCCGTGCCCGAGCAGTTCGAGAATCTGCCCGAGCGCGCGCTGTTCACGCAGATTTACTACCTCGCCGTGGTGTGCGACGACGAGGCCCTGAAGAAAAAGATGAAAAAGGGGCGAAGAATCCACGACAGGAAGTGGATTGCCTCGTCCCTGGAGTTCAACCGCTGGCTGAAGGAAAACGGCGAAGCCAACGGCATGGCGCTGCTGGACAACACGCATTTGACGCCGCGGGAGGGGGCAGATGCGGCGGACAGGTGGATATGCGGGGTGTTAGATTGACGCTTCCCCCGCCGCCGCCGGGTCCAGATATACCGTGACATCCGGGTGCCCTTGCAGGGCGCTGGCGGGGCACCGCGGCGTGATTTCGCCTTCAAGCATGGCGCGCACAGCATCGGCCTTTGCTTCGCCTGTTGCGATGAGGATGATCTTCCGTGCCCGCAAAATCTGCCCCACGCCCATGGTCATGGCGTATGCCGGCATGGGCCTGTCCGTGAAGTACGGCGAGTTCGCCTCGATGGTGCTGGGCGTCAGCGCGACCTTGTAGGCCTCCTGCGTGAAGGCCTCCCCGGGCTCGTTGAAGCCGATGTGGCCGTTGCGGCCGATGCCGAGGATTTGCAGCTCGACGCCGCCCGCGGCCTCGAGGGCCCGGGAGTAGCGCGCGCTTTCGGCGGCCTCGTCCGCGCAGTTGCCGTCGAGGAAGTTCGTGTTCCCCAACGGAATATCGACCTGAGAGAACAGCTCCTCGCGCATGAACGTGCGGTAGCTGTTTTTGTGTTCCGCTGGCAGGCCGCAGTATTCGTCCAGGTTGAAGGTCGTCACCTCCCGGAAGGAGACCTCCCCCGCCCCGCAGCGCTCTATCATGCGCCGATAGGCCGGCACGGGGCTCGAGCCCGTGGCCAGGCCCAGTACTGCATTGGGCCTCCGCGAAACCAGTTCGCAGACCATGTCCCCCGCGGCTTGTCCGATGGCGGACGCGTTTTCCAGTACGATGACGTTCATTTGACTTATCCCCCTATGATAATTTCTCCGCGAGCAGGGCCAGTGCCCTCCCCCGGTGGCTGAGCTTGTCCTTGATCTCCGGCGATAATTGCGCCATGGTGAGGCCCGGGGCCTCCGCCGGCAGGAAGACCGGGTCGTAGCCGAAGCCGCCCGCGCCCGCCGGCTCGAAGGCGATGCGGCCCTCGCAGGCGCCGCGCAGGGTGATCTCCTGCCCGTCTGGGAATACGCAGCAGACCGCGCAGACGAAGCGCGCCGCGCGGGCTTCCTCCGGGACGTCTTTGAGCATGTCCAACAGCTTGGCGATGTTCGCCCGGTCGTTGCCGTGTTCGCCCGCAAACCTCGCCGAATACACACCCGGCGCGCCGCTTAAGGAATCCACGCACAGGCCCGAGTCGTCGCCCACGCAGGGCAGGCCGCTCTCCCGGCAGCCGCTCACGGCCTTCAGGCGGGCGTTTTCCTCAAAGGTCAGGCCGGTCTCCTCCACGTCGGAAAGGGGCGTGTCAGTTAAATCATGCCCCAACGGGGCGAGGATACGCGCCAGCTCGGCGCGTTTTTTTTGGTTGTGGGTGGCCAATACAAGCTTCATCGGCTATCTCAGTTCTTTTGAATAGTACAAGACCAGGTCATTTTCGGCCTCTTCATGCGCGGACATCACAAACGCTGTATAACCCCAATGCAGGTATATCGCAAGGTTCCGCGTCTCCTTCGCCTCAACGCCTATGGTCATTGTTTTGTAGCCCGCGTCCCTGGCGTGCCGCTCCATCAGCTTGACAAGCTTTGATATGTGCCCCTTGCCTTCATGCCGCTTGTCCATCCGCAGGCCGCTGATGTTTGCCCTGGCTTTGTAATCGGCAAGGGCAGGCCGCCCGCCCACGCATGCGGGGTCGAACACCAGGGTCCCTTCCCCGATTGGCTCACCGTTATACAAAACCACAAAGGCCTTCGACACGCCCTGCTTATTTTTTTCCAGGATTTCGGTTTTCCAGAGAACCCAACGTCCATCGCCCGGATTGTCCGCGATATTTTTATCCCAGATCTTTTCGAGGTCGGCCACGGTGGCTTCCCGGTAGGTGTAGTCCATCATCCCTCCCCGAACATCGCGTCCGCGAAGCCCTTCGCGCCGAAGGGCTGCATGTCCGCGATGCCCTCGCCCACGCCGATGAACTTCACGGGGATTTGCAGCTCGTGCCGGATGTTGAGCACCACGCCGCCCTTGGCCGTGCCGTCGAGCTTGGTGAGGATGATGCCCGTCACCTCGGCGATCTCCTTGAACTCCCTGGCCTGGTTCACGGCGTTCTGGCCCGTGGTGGCGTCGAGCACCAGGAGCACCTCGCGGTCGGAATAGGGCAGCTCGCGGTCGATCACGCGGTAGATCTTGCCCAGCTCCTCCATGAGGTTCTTTTTGTTGTGCAGGCGGCCCGCCGTGTCGCAGATGATGAGGTCCACGTCGCGCGCCTTGCCGGCCTGTATGGTGTCGAACACCACGGCCGCCGGGTCCGCGCCCTCGCGGTGCTTGACAAGATCGACGCCCGCGCGGCCCGCCCAGATCTCCAGCTGCTCAATCGCCGCCGCCCGGAACGTATCCGCCGCCCCCAGGAGCACCTTCTTGCCCTGTTCCTTGTACATCGCCGCCAGCTTGCCGATGGAGGTGGTCTTGCCCACCCCGTTGACACCGATGACCAAGATAATCGCGGGCATGGTGATCATGTCCACCTCCTCCCCGCCGCTGAGCAGCTCGGCCACGATATCGCGCAGGGCGGATTTCACGCCGCCCGCGCTTTTGATTTTCTGCTTTTTCGCGCGCTCGCGCAGACTTTCGATGATCTCATTTGCCGTACGCATACCCGTATCGGACATGATGAGAATCTCCTCGAGCTGCTCGAAAACCTCCTCGGTGAGCTCGCCGTCAACCTCCTCCATGGCGGCCTCGATGGCGCCCTCCATGGTGTCGCGGGTTTTTTTCATGCCTCCGAAGAGGCGGTTAAACAAGCCCATGGTGTACTCTCCTTGTATTGGAATTGATTGTGGGCGGGACGTCCGGAGGCCGTCCCCTACGGGCGGGTGGTATCGCACGAGGTGCGTCGCTCCGCGATACACCCTCACCGCCTGCGGGCGGAGCTCCCTCTGCGAGAGGGAGCCTGGGGGATTAGGCGAAAGCGTGTGCGCTTATCCTTCTACGTACAGCAGCAAGCCGCCCTGCCAGGCAGGGGTTATCCTGCCCCGGTCGATGATGTGTATTTCCCCCATGGAGGATACACGCTCGCCGCTGATGAAAATCGCGCTGTCGTCCTCCATGGCGCAAATGGGCAGGGTTTCGGAAATGCGCAGCAGCTCGGCGAGCGCCTCTTCGTCACTGGGATCATAATGCGGATAAACGGTGATATTCGCAAGGCCCAGGCCCGCGCGCGGGGGCCGGGATTCCCAAATGCCCAGCGAGCGCGCCGCCATATTGACCGCGCCCGCGCTCAGGCCGAGTATTGCGGCGCTGGTTTTACAGAGTGCCTCGTCCAGGCCTGTATCGCGCAAAAAGCGCATTTGCTGTGCCGGGTCGCCGCCCATGAGGATCACGCAGGAGGTCTCCTCCACAAGCCGCACAGCCTGTGCCGGTTCCATGCGATCGTCTATCGTGTGATAATCTTCGAATGGCAGGCCGATGTCCTCGAACCAGCCGCGCCACTGGGCCGCGTAGCGGTCCACTTTTTCGTGCTTGGATAGTTCCGAGGCGATCATCACCAGGCTGCCGCGCTCTGTCAATTCCTCGCGCAGGCGGCCGGCGACATCCCACGGAAAGCCGTCGGGGAAGCCGCTGAAGAAGCCGAGAAGCTTGTAGTCCATGGGTTCTCCTTATGGTGTTTTTTTACAGCCAAAACCTCATCTATCGCACGAGGTACGTCGCTCCGCGAAAACTGTTTGTCGCTCCGCGATACACCCTCACCGCCTGCGGGCGGAGCTCCCTCTACGAGAGGGAGCCTGGGGGATTAGGTACAAGCGACCAGGCTTCCCTTGACTTGTGGTTGCATAGCCAGTTATTGCTTAATCCCCAAAGCTCCTTCTCGTAGAAGGAGCTGTCAGCTCGGCTGACTGAGGATGTATCGCGGAGCGACGCACTTCGTCGCCCATCACCCCAGCCGCCCCCGTATCCTCTCCACCGCCTCGGCCGTGCGCTCCGCCGTGCCGAAGCCCGTGAGCCGGAAGTAGCCCTTTCCTGCCGGGCCGAAGCCGCTGCCCGGCGTGCCCACCACCTGGACTTCGTTCAGCAGCAGGTCGAAGAGCTCCCACGAGCCCATGCCGTGCTTGGCCGCGAACCACACGTAGGGGGAATTCACGCCGCCCCATACCCGGAAGCCCAGCGATTGCAGGCCGGCGCGGATCGTCCCGGCGTTGTTCAGGTAATAGGCGATGTTGGCGCGCACCTGTGCGCGGCCCTCGGGCGTAAACGTCGCCTCGGCGCCGCGCTGCGTGATATACGAAACCCCGTTGAACTTCGTGGCCTGGCGGCGGCCCCACAGGGCGTTGACGCTCACGCCGCCGCATTGCAGCTCCTTCGGCACGACCGTATAGGCGCAGCGCACGCCGGTGAAGCCCGCCGTCTTCGAGAAGCTGCGGAACTCAATCGCGCAGGTGCGGGCCCCGGGGATTTCAAAGATGCTGCGGGGCAGGCCCTCGGTGATAAAGGCCTCGTACGCGCCGTCGTAGAGCAGCACGCTGCCGTGCGCGTTGGCCCAATCCACCCAGGCCTTGAGCTGGGCGGCGTCCATGGCCGTGCCCGTTGGATTATTCGGCGAGCAGAGATACACGATGTCCGCGTGCTCGCCCGGCAGCGGCGGCGCGAAATCGTTCTCCGCATTGCAGGGGAGCAAAATAATCTTGCGCCCGGCCATGACGTTCGTATCGACATACACCGGGTAGACCGGGTCGCACACGGCCACGACGTTGTCCGTGCCGAAGATGTCGCCGATGTTGCCGGTGTCGCTCTTCGCGCCGTCGCTGAGGAAAATCTCGTCCTGCGCGAGCGCCACCCCGCGCAGCGCGTAGTCCGCGATGACGGCGTCCTCCAGGAAGTGTATCCCCGCGTCGGTGGGATATCCCACGAAGGTCTCGGCCCGGGCCATGTCGTCCACGGCCTTATGCATGGCCTCTATCGAAGCCCGCGGCAGGGGCCGGGTGACGTCGCCGATGCCCAGCCGGATGACGTCCGCGCCGGGGTTCGCGGCCTGGTATTCCCGCACCTTTTTGCCGATGTCGGCGAAGAGGTAGCTGGCCTTGAGGGCCTGGAAGTTCGGGTTGAGGGTCATGGGGGGCCTCCTTAACCAAATTATCATAAGTATACCGTAAATTCCACCCCAAGGCAAGAAGTTTTTCTTGATTTTTTCAATTCGATGCGCTATAATGGGAAGAAGCTATTTATCACCCCCTCGGCGCTTGCGTCTCCTGCGGGAGCCGCTGCGCACCGGCCCCCCAAGGGGGGCATCCTGACGAGGCGGCAAGCTTACTCGCAATTGCAAGCATGAATATCCGATATGTCAAGATGCCCCCCT
>WQTL01000464.1 GCA_009786275.1 Bacillota bacterium
ATTAACTGTAAACGGGATATGCAGGTGGAGGAAGCCTTGTCATTTATACTTAATCCCCAAGGCTCCTCCGTGTGGGAGGAGCTCCCCGCCTCGGGCGGGGTGAGGAAGGTATCGCGGAGCGACGTACCTTGTGCGTTCGCACCACCTGTAGGGGCGGCATTCTTGCCGCCCGATATTTAGAATAGGGAATCGCCATGACCAAACACCTCAAAACCCTCGAGCTCGATAAAATCCTCGCCATGGCGGCCGAAAAGTGCGCCTGTGACGAGGCCCGCGCATTGGCTCTGTCCATCGAGCCGGAGCCGAATTTACAGCTGGCGCAGGCCTTGCTCAACCAGACGCGGGACGCGCATATGCTGCTGGCGCGCTTCGGCGGGCCTGCCTTCGGCGGGCTGGCGAACATCAACAACGCCCTGAAGCGCGGCCAGGCCGGGGGCATCCTCACCCTGCGGGAGTTCCTGCTCATCGCGCAGGTGCTGCGGGTGCTGCGGGGCATCGCCAATTGGCGGGAGGGCAACTCCGGCGTGGAGACCTGCCTGGACGCCCTGTTCGGCGGGATATCCTCGAATAAGTACCTGGAGGAGGCCATCGGCAACGTGGTGCTCTCGGAGGACCGCGTGGCCGACCACGCCTCGCCCGCCTTGGCGGATATCCGCCGGAAGATACGCGTGCAGGAGAGCAACGTGCGCGCGAAGCTGGAGGGCCTCACCCGCTCGCAGGCGTATTCGAAGTATTTGCAGGAGAGCCTCGTGACCATGCGGGGCGGGCGCTTCGTGGTGCCGGTGAAGGCCGAGTACCGCGGGGAGATCCCCGGCCTGGTGCACGACGCCTCGGCCAGCGGCGCCACGGTGTTCGTGGAGCCCATGGCCGTGGTGGAGGCCAACAACGAGATTAAAGTGCTGCAGAGCAAGGAGCGCGAGGAGATCGAGCGTATCCTGGAGGAGCTTTCGCAGCTGGCGGGGAGCTTCTACGAGCCCATCGCCGCCGCCTTCGAGTGCGCGGTGGAGCTCAACGTGATTTTCGCCAAGGCCCACCTGGCCTACGACATGAACGCCGGCCTCCCGGCGCTGAACAATACCGGCGAGATCGTGCTGCGCAAGGCACGCCACCCGCTGATCGCCAAGGACAAAATCGTGCCGATTGACATCACGCTGGGGGTGGAGTTCGACGCGCTGATTGTCACCGGGCCCAACACCGGCGGCAAAACCGTGACCTTAAAGACCGTGGGCCTGCTCTGCCTGATGGCCATGTGCGGGCTGATGCTCCCCGCCGCGGAGGGCAGCCGCGTGTCGGTGTTCAACCAGGTCTTAGCGGACATCGGCGACGAGCAGAGCATCGAGCAGTCGCTTTCGACCTTCAGTTCGCACATGACGAATATCATCTCCATCCTCGAGACCGCCGACAATCACAGCCTGGCGCTGATCGACGAGTTGGGCGCGGGCACCGACCCCGTGGAGGGCGCGGCCCTCGCCATGGCTATTATTGAAGCAATGCGCGCGAAAGGCGTAAAACTCGCCGCCACCACGCACTACGCGGAGCTCAAGGCCTACGCCCTGCAGACCCCCGGCGTGGAAAACGGCTCCTGCGAGTTCGACGTGCAGACTCTGCGCCCGACCTACCGGCTGCTCATCGGCGTGCCGGGGCGCTCGAACGCCTTCGCGATATCGGAGCGGCTGGGCATGCCCCTGGACGTCGTAAGCCGTGCCCGCGACCTGGTGAGCACCGAGGGCACCCGCTTCGAGGACGTCATCGGCCAGCTGGAGCGCAAGCAAAATCTTGCGGACCAGGCCAAAGAGGAGACCGAGCAGCTGAAACTCCAGGCGAAAAAGGCCCTGGAAGAGGCCGAGCGCGTCAAAGAGGAATCGATCAAGAAGCAGGAGAAGATCCTGGAGGACGCGCGGGCCATGGGGCGGCAGATCAGCGAGAAGACCCGCCGCGAGGCCCACGCCCTGCTGGGCGAGCTGGAGCGCCTGAAGAAGGAAAAGGACAGCGAGAAGGACATCCAGGCCTTGGCCCGGCGGGCGCGCGCCGCCATGAAAAAGGGCCTGGACGCCCTGGACGACGCGTCCCAGAGCGAAATGGAAGCGGACGACGACGAGGAATACGTGCTCCCGCGCGATTTGGTTGTTGGCGACACGGTGCGCCTGGCGAACATGAAAATCCAGGCCACGGTGCTGGAGCCCCCGGACAGCAA
Source organism: Bacillota bacterium (assembly GCA_009786275.1). Classification (GTDB taxonomy): domain Bacteria; phylum Bacillota; class Clostridia; order Oscillospirales; family Acutalibacteraceae; genus WRMQ01. Next base: position 2,195 of record WQTL01000464.1, read on the forward strand.
GGGCCAGGTGAAGGTGCAGGCGGGCTCGATTACCTTGCGCGCGGCGTTGGAAAACATACGGCTCATCGGCAATGCACAATTGACAATGGACAATGCGCAATTGAAGCGGCGCAAGAAATCCGGGGACGACCCCGTGCAGCCCAACACCGCAGCCGAAACCCGGCTCGACCTGCGCGGCCAGACCGTGGAGGAATGCCTGATGGAGCTCGACCGCTTCATGGACCAGGCCTTACGCACAGGCATACGGGAATTCACCATCGTGCACGGCAAGGGCACCGGGGCGTTACGCGCGGCCGTCCAAAAATACCTGCGCGCTTCGCAGTTTGTGAAAACCTACCGCCTGGGTGTCTACGGCGAGGGCGAGACCGGGGTCACGATCGTGGAGCTGAAATAATGCTGAATGCTTAATTCTTAATGCTTAATTATTTAGAGGCAACCTCCTGCTCTCGTCAGAAGCAGGAGGTTGCACTTTAGTCAATTAAGCATTAAAAATTAAGCATTCAGCATTTAGTTACCAGTCCCAGGGGTTGTTCCCGTAATCGCCGTAGTCGTCCTCTTCGTCGTCGTAGTACCAGGGGCGGGTTTCCTCCTCGGCGGCGGCGGCGGTGCCCTTGTCCTCCACGAGCTTCACGGTCACGTCGAAGGTCTCGATGCTGTAGTTGGCGTTCACGCGGGCGATGGTGAGTTTGAGCTCCTCGCCCACCTTGCCCTTCTCCACGGCGGTGAGCAGCACGTCGGCCTTGTTGAGCGGCTGGCCGTTCACGTGGGTGATGATGTCGTTGGCCCGGATGTCGGTGCCGGTGATGTCGCTGTCCTCGTCGATCTTCGCGATGATCAGCGAGCCGGAGGGCAGGTTGTTGATGCGCACCACGTAGTAGCCGCGCTGGGTCTCGCTGGCGGCGATATACTGGATGCCCAGCTTCGGGCGGTTGGGCACGTAGCCCTTGGCGATGAGGTTGTTCACGACCTCCTGCACCACCTTGGAGGGCACCGCGAAGCCCATGCCCTCGTACTGCATGTCGACGATCTTCTGGGAGTTGACTCCCACCACCTGGCCGTAGGCGTTCACCAGCGCGCCGCCGGAGTTGCCCGGGTTGATGGGCGCGGTGTGCTGTATGGTCTGCATCTTGTAGCGGCTCTTGATGGGGCGCTCTATGGCGGACACAATGCCGTTGGTGAAGGAGCCCATGAACTCGATGCCGCCGGGGTTGCCGATGGCGTACACCGGCTCGCCCACCTGCAGCTTGTCGGAATCCCCGAACTCCGCGCCTTTCAGGCCCGTCTTCTTGATGCGCAGCAGGCCCACGTCGGTGCGGCTGTCCAGGCCCACCACCGCGGCGTCGAAGGAGGAGCCGTCGGCCAGCTGCACGCTGATGCGCTCCTGGCCGCTGATCACGTGGGCGCAGGTGAGCACGTAGGTATAGGTCTTGCTGCCGTCCTCGTGCAGGAGGATGCCGCTGCCCTCGCCCACCACCCGCTCCGCGCTGCGGCCGCTGTAGAGCTGCACCGCCACGTTGGAGTTCTTGAGCTTTTCGTGGATCTGCACGGGGGTGAGGGCGTCCCCCGCTGCCGGTGTATTGGTCCCGGCGGGGGTTTCGGCGATTTCCAGGCGGCTGTCGTCCGCGCCAGCGCCGCCCTGCTGCGTGTGGCCCGGCTCGGTGGGCCCGGCGGGGTTCGCGTTGCGGTAGATCGCCACGCCCACCAACACGCCCACCGCGACGGCCAGCACCGAGAACACCGAGAACACCACCAGGCCGGTGCGCTTCTTTTTGCCGCCGGCGGGCGCCGGAGCCACGGGGACGGGGCGGTAAGGCGGCGGCGGGGGATAGTACGCGCCCTGCGGGTAGGGCGGGGGATAGCCCTGCGGGTTATAGGCGTAGAGCGGCGGCGGCTGGACGGGCGGCGGCTCGGGGGCCGCGGGGGGCTCCGGGGCGGGCACGGCGTCCTCCTCCTCCCGGCCGGCCCAATCGGATCCGTAAAGGTAATTGTTGTTGTCGTCCATGGGGTTGCTTCCTTCCTGCGGCTGAATTGGTATTCCACAGGTAGTATACCACGCGATTATGAAGTCCGCATGAACGGGGGGTGAAAATTGGGATAAAAAATACTTGGCAAAAAGTTGGATTTGGGCTTGCTTTTTAAAATCGGAAGTGCTATAATCAATCTTGTCCGAGTGTCACCAAAAATTAAATGAGGAGGGATTTTGCATGAGGACAAAGAAAATTTTGAGCATTTTGCTGGTAATGATCATGTCGATTGGCGTGTTCGGCATCACAGGCGTATTCGCGGAGGACTTTGCGACGGATGTCTCGCTGTCCAAGGCCGGCAATCCGGGCTGGAACGGCGTGGTGAAACTCGACGAGGACCTCCAACAGCTCGTCCTCCAGGCGGACAACGAGGGCGGCGTGGACTCCGCTGTCGTCGTGTGGGAGGCCTTCGTCGGCACGGGCGACAAAAAACCGGCCGACAGCGACAGCTTCTGGACGCTGTACAACAGCAGAGCGGCCACGATCGAATGGAAAGCCTATCGGGTGACGCCGGACACCCTCTATGCGACCAGCGACGAGATCAAGGTGTACCCGGCGAAGACCGACTCCCTCGGCCTGACCGGCACGTACCTGAAGGTCAACAACTACACGGACAAAACGGATGTCCTGCTCGTGATCACGCAGGTTGCGGGCAAGGAAAGGTACACCTGGGTGCGCGTGGAGCTGACCGTGACGGTGGCGGGCGACGCGACATATCCCAACCCTGTGACCGGTACTGTCTGGGTGCAGCTGCGCGACCCCGGCCCCCTGGCCAAGAAGCTCCTCGAGGCCAACAAGGAACTGGCGAAGACGGACAGGTATACCAGCGTCTTCCTGGATAACCTCAGGCTGCAGACCAGGAACGCCGAAAAGGAAGTCAACAGGAAAATCACCCAGGAAGAGCTTGACAAATGGCTGGCTAACATCAACCTGGCCCTCGACGCCAAGCTGCCCAACGGCGCCTCCGTGGGCAAAAAGTACAAGCTCACCGGCTGGGAGTTCCTCGACAACATCTTCCCCGACAGCGTATTGAAGTGGATCTGGGCCGCCATCGACGTCATTATCCCCATGTTCGACCTCGTCGGCCAGATCGGCAAGTTCATCGGCTACCTGATCCCCTTCTTCACCCTGATCGGCTCGCTCCTGGGGCTCTAAGCTTAATGCTTAATGCATAATGCTTAATGCTTAATTGACTAAGGCGCAACCTCCTGCTTCCGACCGGGAGCAGGAGGTTGCATTTCATTCAATTAAGCATTAAGCATTATGCATTGGTCAAGCCCAGCCACGCAGCTGTACGGCCTCGGCCACGCGCCGGATGGCGATCATATACGCCGCGTCGCGCAGGGATACGCCCTGCTCCTTCGCCAGTACGTATACCGCGGCGAAGGCCCGGGACATGGTGAGGCTGAGCTTTTCCAGGACCTCCTCGCGGGACCAGAAGTAGTTCATGTTGCACTGCACCTGCTCGAAGTAGCTGCAGGTCACGCCGCCCGCGTTGCAGAGGAAATCGGGGATGAGCTGGATGCCGGCCTCGTTGATGAGCGGGTCGCAGTCGGGGGTCACGGGGCCGTTGGCGCCCTCGGCGATGAAGCGCACGCGCTTGGAGATCAACGGGAAGTTCTCGGGGGTGATCTGGTTTTCCATCGCCGCCGGGATGAGGATGTCCACGTCCTGGGACAGCCAGGCCTCGCCGGGGAGGATCTCGTAGCCCAGGGCCGCGGCCTTGGCCTTGTCGATGCTGCCGAACTTATCCTTGATGGCCACCAGGGCGCCGATGTCGCAGCCGTCCGCCTTGCGGAAGGTGTAGGCGGTCCCGTCGGCGTGGTCCCAGCAGGAGACGCAGACCACCCTGCCGCCCAGCTCGATATAGAGCTTCGCGGCGTATTCGGCCACGTTGCCGAAGCCCTGCACGCTGGCGGAGGTGGCGGCGATGTCCGCGCCTTCGGCCGCGAGCAAATCCCGCAGGGTGTAGACCACGCCGTAGCCCGTGGCCTCCGTGCGGCCCTGCGAACCCCCCATGCCCAGCGGCTTGCCGGTGATCACGCCGGGGCAGCGCCCGCCGGCCAGAACTTCAAATTCGTCCATCATCCATACCATGTGCTGGCCGTTGGTCATCACGTCGGGGGCGGGCACGTCGATGTTCGGGCCCACCTGGGAGAACAGCTGCCGGATGTAGCCCCGGCAGAGCCTTTCCTGCTCGCCCGGGGACATCTCCCGCGGGTCGCAGATGACGCCGCCCTTGCCGCCGCCCAGGGGGATATCCACCACGGCGGTCTTCCAGGTCATCCACGTGGCCAGGGCGCGCACGGTGTCCACGGTCTCGTGCGGGTGGAAGCGTATGCCGCCCTTGGCGGGGCCCCGGGCGTCGCTGTGCTTGATGCGGAAGGCCCGGAACACCTTCACGCTGCCGTCGTCCATCTTCACGGGGATGTTGAAATGGAACTCCTTCATGGGGGAGCGCAGCAGGTCGCGCACGCCCCCTTCGAGGCCGATCATGTCGGCCACCTTGTCGTACTGCGCCTGCGCGTTTTCGAATGGGTTGTATGCCATGGGTATCCCTGCCTTTCTTGTCAAATTAAAAACAATAATATTTTAGCATATCATATGGGAAAATGCAAGACGCGGAGACAAAAAATGCATTATTTCTTCGGATTCCACAGAAAATGGCGTCAGGACTGGACGAAATGCAGCGGAATGCATGGGCGAGGACCAAAATTCAGGCGCTAGAAAAAATTCGAGAAAAAATTTCAGAATTTCACAAAAAATCCTTGCAATTCTAAACAGGCTGTGATATAATACTCGATGCGCGTGTTTGAGCGAAAAGCTCTTCCGTGCGTCTGCGTAGATGCGGGAGGTGGCCGATTAGACTTTAGACATTAGATATTAGATGTTAGATGTGCGGCGGCGAGCCGGGTCTAAAATCTAAAGTCTAACATCTAAAATCTAGATTGGGGAATTTCCGCGGAGCATGTCCGATTCATAAACCGGGCGGTTGATTTTTTTCCGGGCAGCATAAGGCACACCCGGAGCCGTTGATGGAAAATCACGACCTGCCCAAAGCGAGCAAGCTCGCTATCAAACGAAAGGCGTGAAGAAACATGGCGAAAGGCAACATCCGCATCCGTCTGAAGGGCTATGACCACAACCTGGTGGACAAGGCCGCCGAGCGCATCGTGGAGACCGCGAAGGCCTCGGGCGCGCAGGTCTCGGGCCCCGTGCCCCTGCCCACCGAGAAGGAGATCATCACCATCCTGCGCGCGGTGCACAAGTACAAAGACAGCCGCGAGCAGTTCGAGCAGCGCACCCACAAGCGCTTGATCGACATCCTGCGCCCCACCAGCAAAACCGTGGAGGCCCTCTCGGGGCTGGAACTCCCGGCGGGCGTGGAGATCGAGATTAAGCTCTAAACATCTAATATCTAACATCTGGCATCTAAAATCTAGCAAGGAGGATTCACATGGAAAAGGCTCTCATCGGCAAAAAGCTTGGCATGACCCAGGTTTTTGATGAGAAGGGGAATGTCGTTCCGGTGACGGTGATCGAAGCCGGCCCCTGCCCTGTCGTCTATCTGAAGACGCGGGAGAACGACGGCTACGAGGCGGTGCAGTTGGGCTTCGGCGATATCCGCGTCAAGAAGGTCACCAAGCCTCTGGCGGGGCACTTCAAGAAGCAGGGCGTGGCCCCGCGCAAGACCCTGCGGGAGTTCAAGCTGGCGCAGGACGTGAAGGTGGGCGACGTCCTGAAGGCCGACCTGTTCGAGGCCGGCGAGAAAGTCGACGTGGTGGGCACCAGCAAGGGCAAGGGCACCGCGGGCGTGGTCAAGCGCTGGCATTTCAGCAAACTGAAGGAAAGCCACGGCTCCGGCCCCGTGGGCAGGCATGGGGGCTCCATCGGCGCGTGCTCCTCGCCCAGCCGCGTGTACAAGGGCAAAAAGATGTCCGGCCGCTTAGGGGCCGAGCGCGTGACCATACAGAATCTCACTGTTGTGAAGGCGGACGGGGAGAACAACCTGCTGGCCATCAAGGGCGCGGTGCCCGGGCCGAAGGGCGGCATCGTGATGATCTCTTCCGCTGTAAAAGCCTGACGAAAGGAGCGCAAATGATATGCCTAATGTGAATGTTTACGATACGGCGGGCGAAGTCGTGGGCGAGCTCGCCCTGAGCGACGCCATCTTCGGCATCGAGCCCCACGTGCCCTCCATGCACCTGGCCGTGCGGCAGTACCTGGCCAACCGCAGGCTGGGCACGCAGTCCACCCTCACCCGGGGCGAGGTGCGCGGGGGCGGCAAAAAGCCTTGGCGCCAGAAGGGCTCCGGCCGGGCCCGGCAGGGCAGCACCCGCAGCCCCCAGTGGACCCACGGCGGGGTGGCCCTGGGCCCCAAGCCGCGCAAATACGGCTTTTCCGTCAACAAGAAGGTCCGCCGCCTGGCGCTGAAAAGCGCGCTGTCCTCCAAGGTGCGCGACGACGAGCTGAAGGTGCTCGGCGAGCTGCCCCTGGAGGAGATCAAGACCCGCGAGGTCGCGAAGGTCCTCGCCGCCCTGGAAACCGGCAAGACCCTCATCGTCACCCCCGAGGCCGACAAAAAGGTCTACCTCAGCGCCCGCAACATCAAGGGCGTGAAGGTGGCCCCGGCCGACAGCCTGAATACCTACGACGTGCTCAACTGCGACACCCTGCTGCTTTTGCAGGGCGCGGCGGCGAAGATCGAGGAGGTATACGCATGAAATACGCACAGGACATCATCCTCAAGCCCATCATCACGGAGGCCTCCATGATCGGCGCCGCCAACGAGGAGGGCAGCCGCAAGTACACCTTCGCCGTGGCCAAGGGCTGCAACAAGCCCGAGATCGCCAAGGCGGTGGAGGCCCTGTTCAAGGGCGTGAAGGTTCTCAAGGTTAACACGCTGAACATGAAGGGCAAGCCCAGGCGCTACGGCCGCTTCGAGGGATATACCTCCGACTGGAAAAAGGCGGTCGTCACCCTCACGGCGGACAGCAAGAGCATCGAGTTCTTCGACGGCATGATGTAAGCTGCTAGATTTTAGATGCTAGATGTAAGATATTAGACGCTGACCATTGACAGGTGCGCTAATGACTAATAATCTAAAATCTAAGATCTAAAATCTAATGTCTATTTGGCGACGATGTAAGGGAGCTTGCCAGCCCCGCTAAGCCGCCGGAAGGAGAGGTAAACATGGCAATCCGCAATTACAAGCCCACGACCCCCGGCCGCCGCGGCATGTCCGTCACGGACTACTCCGGTTTGAGCAAGGCCAGGCCTGAGCGCAGCCTCCTGGAGCCCCAGAAGAAGCATGCCGGGCGCAACAGCTACGGGCGCATCACCGTGCGCCACCGCGGCGGCGGCAACCGCCAGAAGTACCGCGTCATCGACTTCAAGCGCCGTAAGTTCGACGTCCCGGCGGAAGTGAAGACCATAGAGTACGACCCCAACCGCTCGGCGTTCATCGCGCTTATCGAGTATACCGACGGCGTGAAGAACTACATCCTGGCCCCCGCGGGCCTGAAGGCGGGCGACGCGGTCGTTGCGGGTCCCGGCGCGGATATCAAGGCCGGCAACGCGCTGCCCTTGAGCGCCATCCCGACAGGTACCGTGATCCACAACGTGGAGCTCTACCCCGGGCGCGGCGGGCAGATGGTCCGCTCGGCGGGCACCAGCGCCCAGCTGATGGCCAAGGAGGGCAAGCTGGCCCTGCTGCGCCTGCCCTCGGGCGAGCTGCGCAACGTGCCCATCGGCTGCATGGCCACCGTGGGCGTGGTGAGCAACACGGACCACGAGAACGTGAAGATCGGCAAGGCGGGCAGGACGAGGCATTTGGGCTTCCGCCCGACGGTGCGCGGCTCGGTGATGAACCCCTGCGACCACCCGCACGGCGGCGGCGAGGGCAAATCGCCCATCGGCCGGCCCGGGCCCGTGACCCCCTGGGGCAAGCCCGCGCTGGGATACAAGACCCGCGGCAAGAAGAAGGCAAGCAACAAGCTAATCGTCAAGCGCCGGGGCGGCAAGTAAGAGGAAAGGAGCACTTAGACTATGAGCAGAGGACAGAAACTACTCGAACGCGGGCCGTTCGTGGAACCGAAGCTACTCGCCCGCGTGCAGGCTATGAACGACTCGGGAAGCAAGCAGGTGCTCAAGACCTGGAGCCGCGCCAGCACGATCTACCCCGATTTCGTGGGCCACACCTTCGCGGTGCACGACGGACGCAAGCACATC
>WQTL01000465.1 GCA_009786275.1 Bacillota bacterium
GCCGCTGTCGGCCCAGAGCTCGCGGTCATGCTCGTCCAGAAGCGCCAGCATCATCTCGATGTCGTTCACATTCGCGGCTGTTACCCGCCATTTTGTGATGATCTTGCTCGCCTTGTCGATTTTTACGTGGTTTTTGTAGCCGTAGTGCGTCTCGGCACCCTTCTTCGCCCAGCGCGCGTCCAGGTCTTTTTGCGCCAGCTTGTGCGGCTCGTCTTCCCAGCCTTCGGGCGTTTCGTGGCTTTTGATTGCCTGGTCTTCCTCTTTTTTGTTGCGCTGCTTGGGCACATCGACGAATGTCGCGTCCTCGATACTGCCCTCCCGCGTGATTACGCCGATGTTCAACAGTTTCGCGTTGAACAGCACGAACAGCTCGTCATACGCGCCGCTGGTCATCAGCAGCTCGCGGAACAGCCAGATTGTCTTGCTGTCCGGTACTTTTTCTCCCAGCGACAGCCCCAAAAACCGCTGCCAGCTCAGCCGGTCGTTGATCTGGAACTCCATCTGGCCATCAGAAATGTTGTACAGCGCCTGTAAAATGACAACCTTGAACAGCATTCCGTTGGAAAATGGCGGCCTGCCCCCCACGCCACGCTTGCTTCTGTCGGGACGCACCCGCTCAGGCGTTTCTTCGAAAATGCGCCAATCCATCGCTTTGTTCAGCCACGCAAGCCGGTCCCCCAGCTTGCTCAGCGTCCCCAGCCATTTGCTCCGCCGTTAGGCAAGGTTTTTCGAGGTGGCCCAAGGGGCTGAATCTAGGGCTGGCTTAAGTGGACGATCATCATCGTCAGTCTGCGATTTTTCGATCTTGTTGTTGCTTTGACGATGATTATCTCGTTGATCTCACCCAATATTTCCTCGTGTCATCTTTTGGACTGAAAGTCCAGCGTTTCATGACTACCGCGTTGTTCAGTAGGTTTTATATAAAGGACCAAAAATGATGACAAAAGTATTTGTTTCCGGCTGCTTTGACCTGCTGCACAGCGGGCATGTGGCTTTTTTAAAAACAGCCGCCTCTCTCGGTGATCTCTATGTGGGCATTGGGCGCGATGAAACGATCGCGTTGCTTAAAGGAAAGCCGCCGTCAAACACCGAGTCGGAGCGCTTGTTTATGGTTCGTAGTGTGCGTTGGGTTAAAGAGGCGTGGATCAACAGCGGATTGGGTACATTGGATTTTGTGAGGGACCTCGAGCGTCTGCGCCCGGATATCTTTGTAGTAAACGAAGACGGGCACATTGCCGAAAAGGCCGATTTGTGTGCCAAGCTGGGTATCGACTACCGCGTGTTACCCCGCAAACCAGAAACTGGGCTACCGGTACGTTCTTCCGGGGAGTTGCGCAACAAGGGCGTTACGCTGCCCTATCGCGCCGAAATTTGTGGTGGCTGGCTTGACCAACCTCTTATCAACTGTCTCCACCCTGGCTGGGTCATATGTGCGCAGTTGGCACCTCACGTGGCGTTCGATCGCCCATACGGCGGTTTGGCAACTTCCACCCGTGATTGCTTAATTCAGCTAAATGCCGCCGGTGTACACCAGATGGAGCCCGAAGCCCTTGCCCGGTTGGCTTTTCGCTACGAAAACGGCATCGACCGGCCGGGCCACCCTGTTTCGGGCGCGCAGGACGCCATAGGTCTTTGTGTGCCCGGCGTCACTTTTCAGTATTACGACAACGGGTATTGGCCTCAGCGAATACAGTCTCTCACGAACGTAGAAACCTTACGTTGGCTGGAGGAGCATTTGTCGTTGTATCCACTGCGCTCCCGGCAGCCTGGGTATGACCCGCTAGGAGGAAAGAAACTGAAGGGCAAGACAGTGCAAATTCTGGCGCAGGCTTCGGCCCAGTGTAAAAGTGCCATCCAAACCCAAAGCGTGGCTGGCCTTTCCGAGAGTTTCCTGCTGTGCGTTCAGGCCCAAAAAATGCTTTTTCCGGCTATGTTTCCGCCGCAGATACTGTTGGAAATCAATCAATTGCAGGCGGCGGGCCACTTCCGGGGCTGGAAATTTACAGGCTGCGGCGGTGGTGGCTGGCTGCTTCTGGTGGATGTCGCGGAACTGCCGGGAGTCATCCCCCTCAAAATTTCCGCTTGCAATCTATGATAACTAAGGCATAATAATTTCTATTTGGAGGTGTACTCACGCTCATGATTATCGAAAAGGTGATGGAGCACTTAAAATATTTATTTTGGCGAATACAAATTGGCTTATTATGCGCTTGCCCACCTTTGTGTGGCATTGTTTCGAGGTCTAGCCTAGGCGCGGCGAATTCATCCAAACTATGGTTGAAAACGTTACTTCGGCTTGCTGTACAAACACCTTGTGCGTTATTTCAGCACTGGCGCAATATACGCAAAAAGCACGTTGCTTTATCTAGAGTTTCTATCCTCGTTACGACATGTTGTACACTCCAATGTGATAACTGTGCGGCACACATTCCTGACCTCAAAAACCACAGGGATTTCCCCTCAAGCAGCCTGATTCGGGACGTTCATGCTCTGTTTGCTTGTGTGGATCATGTATACGCCACCATTCTGAGTGGCGGCGAGGCATTCTTACACCCGGATTTGGATGAAATTGTACGGGCCTGTGCAGATTCAGGTAAAGCCGGAGACATAAGTATTCAAACGAATGGCACCATTCTTCCGGACGCAAAGACGCTTGTCGCGCTCAGAGAAGCGAACGTAACAGTCAAAATAAGCCACTACGCTCCTTCTCTTCAGCCTGATGTTGAAAAGCTAAAGCACCTTTTGGAGGAGAACAGAATACACTATACGCATGATAGCGCCACCTTCTGGCGTGACACGGGCAAGTTTGGCGAATTGCAAAAGGGTTCGGAAAAGCGGCGATTCAGTGTTTGTGCAATGCAATTGTGTATGGTGTATTTATACGGAAAGCTCCACTTATGTGGCGAGTCGGCGTTTCTATTAGAGGAAGGATTGATCCCGGATTGCAAAGAAGACTATATTGATATACGGGCAATTACTTCTTCTGAATTCTCCGGGCAGTGGCGGAAACTGCTAAAGAAGCGCTCTGTCACTGCCTGTTCTTACTGCCTGGGAAACACATACAAAACGCCGAAGATCCCGGTGGCTGTGCAGCGGGGATAAACAAAATGGGAAGGGAGGAGGCGCACCCAGAATGAAAAACGTCTATTTTGTGCAGGCGGGGAACCTGTACGGGGTCAACGCCTATCTTCCCTACGCGGCGGGTTGCGTCGCGGCATATGCGTGGTCAAACCCTCTTATCCGTGAGAACTATCGGCTGGATGGTTTCAGTTTCCTGCGCGAGCCGGTGGCGCAGGCAGCGGCGTCTTTCAAGGACCCGTTTCTGGTTGCCTTTTCAAATTATCTTTGGAATTTTGAATACCACAAGGCACTGGCGAAAGAAATCAAGCGGTTGCATCCCGGTTGCCTGATTGTATTCGGCGGGCACCAGGTGCTCAACGAAAGTGCCGAACAACTCGGCGAATATCCTTTTGTCGATCTCCTGATACACAAAGCGGGGGAAATCCCTTTCGAACAACTGTTGTTGGCTTTGCTTCAGGGCGCGGATTTTGCCGTGGGGCCGTCGCTCTCTTACAGGGACACAGACGGAAACCCCAGACGCACAAGGGAAGCGCTCTGCGAAAGCTGCGATTTCCCCTCCCCTTACCTGACGGGTATGTTTGACCGCCTGTTTGAAACCTATCCTGATATTTTGTTTTCCATGACCATCGAAAGCAACAGGGGCTGCCCCTATTCCTGCGCCTTCTGCGATTGGGGAACGCAGCGCCAAAAGTTGCTCCAAATCTCGATGGAACGGGTCAAGGCGGAGATCGACTGGGCCGCCCTGCACAAAATCGAGTTTGTCGTATGCGCGGACGGGAATTTCGGCATGCTGGAACGCGACGAAGAGATCGTGGATTATGTGATTGAAACAAAGCGCCGCACGGGCTACCCGAAAAAATTCAATGCCTGTTTTGCCAAAAATGGCAATGAAATTGTGTTCAGGCTCAACCAAAAGCTCAGCGAACAGGGGATCAGCAACGGGGCGACCGTCGCGTTCCAAAGTCTTTCGCCGCTGGCGCTGGAGAACGTCGGACGCAGCAATCTCGGGTTAAAACAACTGCACGAGCTGGTGTCGCTTTATAACCACGCCGGCATACCGGTATATACCGAGCTGATCATGGGCCTGCCGGGCGAAACCCTCGATTCCTTCGTGCGTGGGCTGGGAACGCTGCTGGCCGCGGGAATGCACGGCGCGATCGAGGTATACCCTTGCGAGCTGCTGCCCAACGCGGCGTTGTCCGGTGCAACCTATATGGAAAAACACGGTATCGAGGGCATTCGCGTTCGACAGACGCATCGGCACGGCTCGCCTGCGAACCACGACGAAGTCCCCGAATACTGCAACATCGTGCGCAAAACGAACACCATGCCCACGGAGGATTGGATCACGGCGTTCCTGTTCGCCACCGTCATCCAGGGCTACCATGGCTTCGGCCTGCTGACCTGCTTCGCGGTCTACCTCTACTGCGCACGTAAACTGCCCTATGAGCGCTTCTACCTCGACCTGATAGGCTGGGCCGAAGCCAACCCCGCCACCTTGGCCGGGGAGCAGCTTTCGTTTATTAGGGAGAGATACCGTTCCCTTTCCCAGGGCACCGGCGAAAGCCTGGTATATTACGACAGCCGGTTTGGCGAGGTGACCTGGCCGCTTTGCGCCGCGTTGTTTTTGCGCACCGCCATGGAAACCCCGCGGTTTTTCGATGAGCTGCCCGCCTTTTTGCGTCGCTACGGCATGGACGTCGCGCTGCTTTCGCAGTTGGCCCACTATCAGCGGACGATATTGCGCCTGCCCGGCCCCCCGCCCGCGCCGGCGTCCTTCGATTATGATTTCCCCGGGTATTTTGCCGCCGCGTTCGCGGGGCGCTACCCAAATCTACTGAAAAAGCGCACCACAGTGCGCTTTACCGAACAGCGGGCCATCGATTCCTGGCCGGACTACGCCAGGGAATGCGTGTGGTACGGCAGGCGAAAAAGACTTTCTATCAGAGAGGGGGAGGCTATTTATGGCTGATACCGCCCGATTCCGCAAGCTCGCCATCGTGTTGCTGGCGCGAGACGAGGTCGTTTCGCTGCGCGAGACGGTGCAGGGGCTTCAGGCCGTATGCCGCCCGGAGGATGCCGCGCGCATTCTTCTTTTTTTGGCCCCCGACGCAACGGAGGCCTGCCGCCGCGAGGCGGAGCAGCTTGCTGCCCGTCCCTTTCCTATTCCGAATAAAATCGTGCAGGAAAAAGGGGGGGCGATCGCGGCTGAATTGCAGCAGCTGCTGCGCGGGCAGGCGGACGCCTCCCATGCCCTGATCTGGACATCGGACCTGGACGCGCCCCCCGCGTTTGTTGCCCTGCTGCTGGAAAAGGCAAAGGAACACCCCGCCGCGGCCATCAGGCCTTCACGCCTCCTTCCGGGCGCGAGCCTCCCGGCTGAAAAGAAGGGCTTCATCAACTGGCGCGACGCGGCGTTCGCCCGGCTGGTCCGCATCCTGTATCGCAGCAGCCAGACGGATCCCTATTTCGGTTTGGTCCTGTTCCCGATACACGATTTCGTCCGCTTTGACCTCAGGGAAAAATTCATGAGCTTCGCGCTGGAGTTCGCGTTATGCTTCGAACGCCTGGGTACGCAGTTCATCGAGCTTCCGCTCAACCACCAGATGCGGCAGGAAGGGAAATCCAACCTTTCCGTCCTGGATAAGCTGCGCTGCTTTGTCCCCATGATCCGCGTGCGTTTTTTGCCCCGGAAAAAGCTTTTCAGGGAGGGCATGGGGGAATGAAAAAACGCAATGTATACCTCGTGCAGGTGGACGTCCTGCGCAAAGCGCCCATGTTCTATACGGCCTACCTACCCTACACCGCAGGCGCGTTGTGGAGCTACGCCCGCCAGGAGCCCACCGTCGCCGAACATTACGCGCTGCGGGAGATTTTCTTCCTGCGCGACCCCATCGACGGCGTCCTTCCGCGCATAGAGAACCCGTTTCTCGTCGGCTTTTCGTGCTACTGCTGGAGCACGGAATACAACAAGGCCCTTGCGCGGGCGGTCAAGCGGGCCTTCCCCGATTGCTATATCCTCTTCGGCGGGCACAACGTGCCGCCCGGCAGCAGCATGCTGGAGGAGCTGCCCTACGTGGATTTTTTGATGCACGGCGAGGGGGAGCTGGGCTTCCAGGCGCTGCTTGCGCAGCTCTTGCATGCGGCGCCGGATTTCACGGCGGTGCCGGGGCTTTCCTACAGGACCGCCGGTGGCTGCCATACAAACCCGAACGGGGCGCTGGATTCCCTCGAGCGCTGCCCCTCCCCCTTTCTGGAGGGCATTTTCGATCCGATTGTAGCGGCGCATCCCGAAATCCAGTGGAGTGTCGCATGGGAGACCAACCGCGGCTGCCCCCATCGTTGCGCCTATTGCGACTGGGGTCATCACAATCACAACGTGCGCCAAATCCCGATGGATCGGCTCCTGGCCGAAATTGAATGGATAAGCGCGAACAAAGGGGAATTTATCTGGTGCGCCGACGCGAATTTCGGCATCCTCCCGCGGGACGAGGAAATTCTGGACGCGCTCGTCGCGGCGCGTGACCGCAAGGGGTTTCCCCAGACTTTTTTGAGCCAAACGACACATGCTTTATCCGAGCGCACATTCCGTGTTAGCAAAAAGCTGTACCAAAGCGGCCTGGGCAGGCACGGGTTCGTCATCGCCCTGCAAAGCCTTTCGCCCGAGGTACTGCGCAATATCGGACGTCAAAACCCTGATGACGAGGCGCTTATCCAATGGATACGTAGGCATCACCGCGAAGGGCTGCAAGTCTATACGGATCTGATCCTAGGCCTTCCTGGTGAAACGCTGCAAAGCTTTTGCGCCGGCGTGGAGAAAGTTTATAGGCTTGGGCTGCATGAAGGCATCGAATACTTTCAGTGCTATCTCCTTCCAAACGCGCAAATGGCCGATCCTGCGTATCGGCAACGGCATGAGCTGCGCACCGCGCACAAAATCTTCAAGCATGTCCTGGAGGACGCCGCTGAAACAGCGCAGATTGATGAATACATCGATACGGTCATCGAAACCGCGGCCATGCCGCACACGGACTGGCTAATCGCGAACTATTTTATGATTTTGGTGAAGGGCTTACATGGATACGGTTCGCTGCGCTTAATCGCAATGTTCTTCCACACGGAAAAAATCGTCCCCTACGCTTCATTTTACCTGCGCCTGCTTGACTTTTACCACAAAAATCCGGACTCCCTGCTTGGCGAGACCATGGCGCATATCGAAGAACACTTTTCTGATAATGTCCTCGGCGTTGAATCCAAACCCCTGCAGATTTCCGACTTCAGTTTTGGGCGCATGATGCCGGATCAATACGTTTTCAGCCGCGCCGTCCTGGATCCGGAGCGCTTCTATGCCGATGCGGAAATACTCCTGCGGCAGTTCGGGCTGGAACCGGATTTGCTCGCTCAGCTACTATGCTTCCAGCGCGAAAGCATCCTTCTGCCGGGCGCAGCGGAAAAAACACTTGATTTCGGATATGATTTCTTAACATACTTCAACGCCATATACGATGGTGCCCCCATTCCACTTCAAAAGAAATCAGTGCGATTGCGCTTTTCTTGCGGCAACGACCTGTCATCCGCAGAAAAGTATTACCGGGCCGTTGTGCAAATAGGCCGCCTTACAAACGAAGCGTTCTATAAAGTGGAGTGTTTTCCAAAATAGGTCAATGTTCCCTTCAGCCCCAAGCTCCCCTCAAAACCTGCCGTTGTTGCGGACGGTTCTTGCCCTCTTATGTGCATGGCAACGCGGAGTATTGCGAGCGCATCTTCCAAGACGGCAAGACGTGCAAGGAGATTGGCGCGTGAGCATGTTCCGGGCGAGGCTGGAAGAGTACCCGGCTATGCAGATGTATCGGCGGGCTTACAAGATAAGATTCGCACGGATCAGTAACTCTTTATATTTATTAAACCCCCACAAAAAAGTTTTTTTCCTCTTGACACACGTTGGGAAAGATGGTATATTATATTTATGGAATGGTCATTTTTTTGGGAGGGTTGCACATGACAGGCAAATTTTGGAGGCAGATAAAGGCACTTCCACAATCAAAGGCCCCCACCGCATGGATTTGGCTTGCACGCTTTGTTGCTGTGTTTACCATTGCTACGCTTCCGCTGGCCTGCACTGCTTTTACCGGCGCAAGATACGTCGCCGCAGCCGGGGTCAACGCAGCAGCACGCGTGGCTAAATGGGATGTAAAGGTGGAGTGTCTTGAGGTATTTCCAAAAGTAAAGGATATTTCGAGTCTGCCCCAAAACGGCACACCCGGCGACCATCCGCTGGTGCTGTTTTTTGAGGGACTGAAGAAGAATACTGATCCTACGACGGGAACGAAGGTGGAGGGGCCTGCAAGCTTTCTGATGACGCTCACAAATGACAGCGAGGTCACTGCGCGTTTTACGCCGACATGGGATACAGATGCCGGCACGCCCGATATCGGATTCTATAAGACGTATACACCGGGCGCACCAGGCACGTATAGCGATCCGATTGCCACAACAGGGGCTAACGCCGGCATTGAGTTGGCGCCGGATGAAAAGTTGGATGTGTATGTGGTGATTAAAAACTCCACGTTTACCTATTTAAAGCTTGGTGCAATCTGCGTACAGGTGGATTAATAAAGCTCGCCTGTATTTACACAATCTTGGAGGTGTTTGTAAATGGAGAAGAACAAACCTGCGAAAAGTATCCGGCGGTATGTGATAGTGCTGACGCTGGTGGTTGTGATGCTTGCGGTGCTTGTTCCCTATGTTCAGGGGAAGTATTTCGGCGACGCACTGTATGAAGACGCTTCCGGCGACTATGTGAATCTTATCGACACCGGTGTCAGCGGGATTTCGAACGAGGACCTGGACAGTCTTTTCAAACTTATAATGAACGAACGGTATCCGGAGGGCAGTATCTATATGACGACCTCCGAGGACTTGAACACGCCCACCAAAATGAGCGAGCATTTCGGCGGCACATGGTCGGTCTGGGCTGTGAATGAAGTTCCGGTGGGCATAGATAAGAACAACAAGCTGGACGGTACCACGCAAGTGAGTCAAAGCGTCTTTGACTTCCATGAACCGACAAGCGGCGGCAGCGCGGGCGGCAGTACATCCGGCTCGGTTGCGGTGCCAAAAACGGCGTTCACACAGGAACTGGAACTGACGGCGGGCAAGGTTACCCTTTCGGGTGAAACTTTTTCTCTTTCGGGTGGCAGTGTGGCCATCAACACCACATATTCTTCGACAAGCCCCTTGAAGAGCAACACGATCAGTTTAGCAGGCCCCTCGACCGACAAACTCAAGTATTTGCCCGACCACGGGCATACCATAACCTGGTGGGGCAAGTTTCGTCAGTGGCGCAGTGGCGTAGGGGCCAGCATTGGGAATGACAGACATGAAATGATCACCACGTCAGACACATCGATTCACAATGCTGCCAATGATTGGAATAACGCCAACAGCAAAGGAACAAACGATTATGGCAGATATGACGGCTCCACCGTCCCGGCCTCCTTCACCAACAACCCGAAGTTTGGGGTGGCCATCGGCAATTACGGGCAAGATCCTCCCGATTCTTTCGATTTTGAGTATCCAACCTTCAGCACGAGCTTTATCACAGGAACGCTGAGCAACCTGGAGTGGGAGTACAATGTTCCCACGGTTGCGACCTATCCTCAGCAGAAAATCACTTCGCATAGCATAGCCGCTGGAGGTACCGGTACAACAAGCAACCTTGCAGATACAACCCTGCAGCCCTACATCAGATGCTATATGTTCAAGCGCGAGACGCTGGCGCCGGTGTATCCTTGGCTGGATCCTTGATGGCCATGCTTGACCGCAACATAATTGGAGGTGTTTCCCTGTGGAGAAAATGATAACGACAAAAAGGATCCGGTTGTTCGCACTGACGACCACGGTAATTCTGCTGGCATTGATGGGCTTGCAGATCCCTTACGCCAACGCGAAATATGTGGAGCCGATAGCGAACATTAACACCGCCCTGAGCGAGGTGACGGAAGCCCAGGCGGATAACCTGTTTATTCACCTGATGAACGAGATGTATCCCATGTGGAGCATCTATATGACCACGGAAATTGACGACGTGGAGGTTATCAAGGCCCATTTCGGCGGCGACTGGGAAGCTTGGGGGCAGGGCAGGGTGCCCATGGGTTCTGCAGATAACGCTCCGTTGGGAGCTCCCGGCGGCAGCATGAACGGCGCCCCCAGCAACATTCCCGTGACGATCAGCGGCCTGCAAATGCAGGACCTAAATACCATTTCCCTTTCGACACCCACCATGCCTTCGCCGTGGCTTACCGACAACGGCGGCATAGACTGGAGCGCTGATGTAACCCTTTCCAGCGCCGCCGCACCCGCCAATACGTT
>WQTL01000466.1 GCA_009786275.1 Bacillota bacterium
CTGCTCCCGGCGGGTCAGCGGGGCCTCGCCCATGGGCAGGGGGATCGTCTTCGCCCGGGGGTAATAGGTCCCGCCCGCCATGACGTCCCGCGTCACCTGCACGAAGAAATCCAGGCTGCGGCTTTTCAGCACGAAGGCGTGCGCGCCGGCCTCCTTCGCCCGGGGCGCGTAGGTGATTTCGTCAAAGCCGGACATGACCACGACCTTCACGGCGGGGAACCGCTCCCGGATGGCCCTTGCGGCGTCCAGCCCCGAGACGCCGCCCTCGGTGCACACGTCCATCAGCACCAGGTCGGGCCGCAGTTTTTCGCAAAAGGCCGGGGCCGCGGCGGCGCTGGGCAGCTTGCCCACCACCTCGAAGGCGTCCGTGCTCGTCAGCGCGTACGCGAGGGAATCGCACAGGGCCTCGTGGTCGTCCACGATCAGCGCTTTATATATCTTGCCCACCTCCCGGGATATCGATTTCCAGCGCGAAGCGCGGCCGGGTGACCACCCGCAGCGCGCCGCCCCGGGCCGTCACTTTTTTGCGGATGCCGCCCAGACCCTCGCCCTCCCGGATGTTCTCCGGCGGCGGGGGTCCGTTGTTGGTGATGCGCATGTGGCAAACATCCTTTTCATGTTCCAGTTGGATCAGCACCTGCGTGGCGAGCCCGTGCCGCACGGCGTTGGTCGCGCCCTCCCGCACGATATCCGCGAACAGCTCCCCCAGGGCGCGGTCCCCGGGCAGGGGGCCCTCCAGCCGGATGCCCACGCCGATCACGTCGAACTCCTGCCGCAGCCGGTCCAGGAAATCTTGCGCGCAGGGCGCTGTGTCCTCCTTCAGCGCGTCCAGCAGCCCCTGCGAAAGGCCGCGCAGCAGGTTGTAGTCCACCTCCCGCGCGTCGCGCACGGTGCGCAAAAGCAAACTCAGCCGCTGGCCCAGGATATCGTGGGCGCGCATCTTCACCTTTTGCGCCTCGCGTTCCCGGCTGAGCGTGCGCAGGCTGGCGATCGCGCATTTGAGCTCCTCGCTCTTCTGCGCCAGCTGGCCGTTCTGCCGCCGCAGCTGCTCGGTCAGCGCCCAGCGCTCGGTGATGTCCGCGGCGGTCAGCTGGACGTAGGTCTTTTTCCCGATGCGGATTTCCGTCTTGGTGAACTGCCAGGAGCTGCCGTCGGGCAGGCGGCAGACGTCCGAGGGCAGCAGGGCGTAGAAATCCCGGCTGTTGTGCTGCACCCTGCCGGCAATCGCGGTCATCAGGCGCTGCATCTGCGCGTTGGAGAGCAAGATATAGCCGTCCGGTTTGCTGAACAATACCCCCGAGCGCAGGGAGTCGATGGCGTTTTTGACGGAAAGCGCCGATATGCCCGTGGTGATCTCCCGGCAGCGCCGCAGGCAGAGCCAGACGCCCCGCGCCAGCAAAAACAGCATCGCGGCGAGGAAGCCCCAGAGCCAGCCCCGGCCCTGTACGCCCAGCCGCAGCGCGCCGAAGCCCACGGGGGCGAGCAGGCCGGTTTCGACACTGTTGACCGCCTGCCCGTACAGCAGGGAGCAAAACAGGAGGGCGGCCAGGGCGCACAGCTCCGGCAGCGCTTTGAGCCGCCTGCGGCTGTAGAAGCTGAGGATCACCGCCAAGGTCTGCGCCAGCACGCACAGCGCCAACAGAAACGTGATCAGCGTACGTAAAACCCAGGGCCACGCGTAGAAATCAGCCATACACACACCCCGGCCTCCGGCCGCCCCCCTCTGAAGAGGGGGGCTTTTCAGAAAATGAGACGTTGATGCCCACGGCGTCCCCCAGGTGCTTGATCTCCATCGCGCCGCCCGCCGCGGCAATCGCTTCGGCAAGGCCCTCCTCCGCCCGAAACGGCGCCGCGCCTTCGGGGCATTGCAGCCGCATGGTGGTCCTCCCGCCCTCGCGGCCCAGGGAGGCCAGCATGTGCCCTGTCTCCCCCGCCCCCGGCACGGCCCAATCCGCGGCGCTGTAGAACACGTCGTAAAACAGGATCGCGCGGCGCAATTCCGCCGGCGCCTGCATCTGCCCGGCGAATGCGACGCGCAGGCCCGCGTAGCCCGCGAATTCCGCCAGCTCGTCCATATATACGGCCAATTCGTCCGCCGGGAGCGACCCTTCGTTTTGCGGCATCTCCCGGCCGCGGAAAAACAGGTTGCAGCGCCGCTTGATGTAGCAGACCAGCAGCGCGATCCTGGCCGCGTCCTCCCGCCGCCCGATCATATCCGATAGCCTCGCGGTGGCCCCGACGATTTCGGCCTCCAGCTGCGCGAGGAGCTGCGTCCTGGCGTTTTCCTCCTCCACGGCCCGCTTGACCTTCTCCTCCCGGGCGAGCATGGCGTTGGCCGCCGTCAGTTGGCCGACGGAGGCCTCCACCTCCCGGTGCAGGCGGTTCAGGGCGGTGATATCCTCCTGCCACAGCACGCGGCCCCCTGCGATGGGCGCGGCGAACAGCAGGGTGTCGCCGTCGCGCCGCAGCGGCCCCGCAAGGGAGGACAGCGCGGCCTTGTCCTCGCTGTCAACGATCTGCATGGCCAGCGGGGAGTGCGTGAACAGCAGCTTGTACTTCGAGTTGACCGGGATCATCCCGGCGCGGATGGAGGTTTCCAGGAACAGCAGGATGAATACGCCCACGACCATCGTCATGTCGCTTTCCCACGCCAGGGGGATGCGCATGGCGTACGCGGCGAGGTATACCGTGAGCAAAAGGTAGAAGCCCAGGGGGAACAGGACGCCCCCCCTGCGCGGGTTGCGCCTGACCTTCCGCAGCATCATCGCCATGGCCGCCAGGGTGAGCAGGACGCAATACACGATAAATATGGTGTGGACAGGGCCGTAGCCGTATTCGGAGGCCCAGTTGGGGTTGCTCAGGTCCAGGCGGAACGCCCAGTTGTGCAGCTCGTTGGTGAACACAAGGGCCACCAGCGCCCCGCCCGGCGCCGCGGCGTACAGGAACCACTTCGGCGGCTTCATCACCCTGCCCTCCGGGATGTCGATGACCCACGCCAGCCACAGCAGCGTCAGGAGCAGCGCCCACTGGAACAGGTAGAAGCTATACCAAAAATAGCGGTTGAGGGCCCCGATGGAGGGCAGCTGGTATTTCAGCAGGCGCAGCGTCATCCAGCCCAGGAGCAGCGCGCCCAGCAGCAGGCAGGCGCGCCGCACGCCCTTCTGCATCGCCCGCCGGACGACGGACGCGATGCATACCGTCACCAGGACGATGAACAGCAGCGCGAACAGCTGGTGCTCGCCCCCGTCCGCGGAGCTGTACAGCCGCACGCGCAGGACCGACCGCCGCAGCACGCGCACGGCGTCACGGCAGACGGTATTCAGATGGCCGTAGTCCGTGTATGCGGCCCGCAGGCCCGCCTCGCCCGCAACGTTGAGGGGATGGTTGGAGAGCAGGCCCTTCACATAGGTGAGCGTCCCCTCCGCCGGAACGACGATTTCCATACCGGCGGGCGCTTGGGTGTCGAAACAGACGACGACGGGCGCGCCGAGGGAGCCGGGCGCGAACAGGCCCTTCGCCCGCAGCGCCGCCAGCAGCGCCGCCACCCCGCGCAGCGTGAAGCCCTCGCCCTCCAGGCCGTAGGCCATGGCTGCCATAAGCAGCTCGCAATGCACGCTTGTGTCGTCAAAGCCGACGGTGACACCCGCGGAAAGCAGGTCGTTCCACCCGCTGATTATCGCGTGCGTCCTTCCGCGGTCCACGGCGATGACCGCCCTGACCGCCTCCTGCGGGTACCAGTACTTCGCCAGGCCCGCCTCCAGGGCGGGCACCGCCTGCGCGTCGAAGGCCTCTGCAACCTCGCCCTGCCGCAGCCGGGCGTACATGCCGTTTTCGCCGCCTACGGCGCAGCCGGAAAGGAGAATCAGCATGGCAAAGCCAAGGGCCGCAGTGAACCCCACGCCGCGCCTGATGCCCTTTCTCAAAAAATCCCCCCTATTACACCTTTATTTTAGCTTGTACGCGTTTTTTTTGCAAGCATAATTTCAAAAAAAACTAGCCGCGGCGGCTAGGGCAGGGCGCAGCAAAGTGTGCTATGCTTTTTATGGGATTTTGACCAAGAACATCCCGCACACAAAATAAACCATAGGAGGTTCCACGATGAAACGTTCCGCTCTGCAAAGACTGCCCGCGCTGCTGCTGGCGCTGCTCCTCGGCCTGTGCCTGCCGGCAGGCTGCGGCGCGCAGGACCCCGAAACGCCCGAAACGCCCGGCGCAACCACCCTTGCCGCCGACCCCACCGAAGCCCCGCCCGCCGGCCCCAAAACCATCGACGAGGACTACTTCTCCTACGCCGAGGCGGGCGGCTGGTATGCCGACCCGGACGGGACCTACAGCCTGCAAAACGACGGGCTCGGCGCTACATCGGACTACATGGACATCAACTGGAAAATGATGGAGCCGGAGGAGCTCATAGAGAGGCACATCCTGTTCGCGTTCAGCGACGCGGTGCGGGGGGACGACGTGACCGCCGCGGGCATCACCTACACCGTGATGGAAAGCGAATACACCACCTTCCTGGTGGCCCCGCTGAAGGACGCCAGCAAGGGCTCCCTCGAGATCCGCCTCCACGGCGTCAGCGTGGAAAACGCCATGCCCGTGCTGGAGACCATCAAACTCAAGTAACAGTGAAAGGAGCATCCCCATGGCGAAGAAAGAATGCGACATCTGCGGCGGCAAAATCGGCCTTTTGGGCAACCGCAAGCTGGACGACGGCAACTGCTGCAAGGACTGCGCGAACAAGCTCTCCCCCTGGATGACCGGCCGCCGCAAGACCGGCGTGGAGGACATCAAGGCGCACCTGGCCTACCGGGAGGAGAACAGGCGCCTGGTCCAGCAGTTCAACCCGAGCAGCATCGCGGGGGAGAACTGGAAGGTCTTCGTGGACCCCAACATGGGCGCCTTCGCGGTCAGCCGCGGCAGCAATTTCCGCGCTGATAACCCCGACATCATCCCGCTTTCCCAGGTGGTTTCCTGCGAGGTGGAGCGCCAGGAGCACCGGCACGAGGTCTACCAGCAGATGCCGGACGGCACGAAGAAGAGCTACTTCCCCGCCCGCTACGACTACACCTACGATTTCGAGGTGAACATCCAGCTCAGCTCCCCCTGGTTCAACGAGATCAAGTTCCAGCTCAACGGCATGACCATCAAGGACCGCTACGACCCGCGCTACCGCCAGTGCGAGGCCGAGGGCGACCAGATCCGCGCCATGCTGCTGTCCGGCCAACGGGGCGGTATGGGGATGCCGGGCCAGTTCCAACAGCCCATGCAGCAGGGCTTCCAGCAGCCTATGCAGCAGCAATTCCAGCAACAGCCCATGCAGCAGCCTGCGGCCCCCGCGAACTGGTTCTGCCAGAACTGCGGCACCCAGAACGCGGGCAACTTCTGCCAAGGCTGCGGGGCGAAAAGATAGGAGGAGACTTATGATGAAAAAATCCATCGCGATTCTGCTCACGCTTCTTCTGTGCTTTTGCCTGCTGGCGGGCTGCGGCGGCGGCAACAATGAAGCCGAATCCTTCTTCGACCAGGGCATGGAAGCCCGCGACGCCGGCGAGCTTGACAAAGCCCTTGCCGCCTTCGACAAAGCCATCGAGTTGGACCCGGCGTATGCCGAGGCCTATTTCTACCGGGGCAGGGTCCACGGGAAGCTGGAGAATTACATGGACGAGCTGGCCGGCTACGACAAGGCCATCGAGCTTGACCCGAAGCTTGCGGACGCCTACTTCTGGCGCGGCTCGTTCTATGACGACGTCAAGGAGTACGAGCTCGCGCTGGCCGACTTCGGCAAGGCCGCCGAGCTCCTGCCGGACGACGCGGCGTGCCGCGTGATGCGGGCGCTTGTGTATAAGAACATGGAGCTATATGACGAGGCCGTCGCGGATTACAGCCAGGCCATCGCGCTGGATCCGGCTTATGCCAGCGCATACAAGGGCCGCGCCAACGTCTACCTGCTGCTGGGCGAGGACGAGCTGGCCGAGGCCGACTACGCCAAAGCGGCGCAGCTGGAATAGCGGCGCTTCAAAAAATCGGGGAGAGAGGTGAGCCCATGCCCGCATTGCTCGAATACAAATGCCCCAACTGCGCCGGCGCGATCGCGTTCGACAGCGCCAGCCAGCAGCTGGAATGCCCCTTCTGCGGCTGCAGCTTCGCCGTTGAGGCCCTCAAGGCCATGGACGAGGACTTAAGTACCCAGCAGGCGCTTGACTGGGATGCCCCGGCGGGCCAGTGGAGCCAGGGCGAAACCGAGGGCATGGCGGTATACGCCTGCCAATCCTGCGGCGGCGAAATCGTATGCGACGCCACCACCGCCGCCACGAAGTGCCCCTACTGCGAGAACCCCGTGGTGATGCGGGGGCAGTTCGCCGGGGCGCTGCGGCCCGACGCGGTGATCCCTTTCCGGCTGGACAAAAAGGCCGCCAAGGCCGCCCTGGAAAAGCACCTGCTGAAAAAGCGGCTGCTGCCCAAGGCCTTCCGGGACCAGAATCACATCGACGAGGTCAAGGGCGTGTACGTGCCCTTCTGGCTCTACGACGCCGACATGGACGCCAACCTGCGCTTCAAGGCCGCCAAGCTGCGCCGCTGGAGCTCCGGCAACTACGACTACACGGAAACCAGCACCTATTACGTCTACCGGGGCGGCAAAATCGGCTTCGACCGGGTGCCCGTGGACGGCTCCAGCAAGATGCCCGACGAGCTGATGGAATCCGTAGAGCCCTTCGACTGGGCGGGCGCGGCGGATTTCCGGACGGCGTATCTCGCGGGTTATCTGGCGGATAAATACGACGTGGACGCTGGGGCAAGCCGGGAGCGCGCCAACGAGCGCATCCGCTCCAGCACACAGGCCGCCTTCGCCGCCACCGTGACGGGCTACGACAGCGTAACGCCCGATGGCGGCTGCGTGAACCTGCTCGGCGGCACGGTGCGCTACGCCCTCTACCCCGTTTGGCTGCTGAACACCGCCTGGCAGGGCAAGAAATTTACCTTCGCCATGAACGGCCAGACCGGCAAGTTCGTGGGCGATTTGCCCATGGACAAGGGCGCGTTCGCCCGCTGGTTCGTCGGGGTCGCCCTGGGCGCGGGGGCGGCGGCCTTCGCCCTGTTTTACCTCATCTGGCCGTGGATCGGGGGGTACCTGCCATGAAAAAAATCATTTGCGCGTTGGCCGTATTGGCCCTGGCCCTGCTGTTCGCCCTGCCCGCCTTCGCCGCGCCGCCCCTGCTCACGGACGAAGCCGGCCTGCTCAGCGCCGCCGAGGCCGCCGCCCTGGAGGAGAAATTGCAGGCGCTTTCCGACAGATGGGACATGGACGTCGCGGTCGTCACGGCGGCCTCCACCCAGGGCGCAACGCCCATGGAATTCGCGGACGACTGGTTCGACTACAACGGCTACGGCCGCGGCGAAAACTACGACGGCCTGCTGCTGCTCATCCATACGGACAAGGACCCGCCCGGCGGGTGGATCTCCACCTGCGGGCGCGCCGTCGGGGTGTTCACCGACGCGGGCATCCAGTTCATCGGCAAGCAGATCAAAGCGGACGGCCTGGACGAGGGCGACACCGCGGCCGCCCTGGACAGCTTTGCCGACTGGTGCGAAAAATTCTTCGCGCAGGCCGAAACCGGCAAGCCCTTCGACGAGGGCAGCCTGCCGAAAACCTCCGGGGATTACGCCCGGATCGCGCTGCTGGGGCTCCTGGGCGGGCTGGGCATCGCCTGGGTTGTGACCAAACGCATGCAGAACAGCCTCAAAACCGTGCGGAAGAACAACCAAGCCGCCGACTACGTGCGCCCCGGCAGCCTGCGGGTGGTCTACGCCAACGAGCGGTTCCTGTATAAGAACGTCACGCGCGTGAAACGGGAGACCTCCTCCGGCGGTGGCGGGGGCTCCAGTACGCACACCAGCTCCTCCGGGCGCACCCACGGCGGCGGCGGCTTTTAGTTCGCTTCGCTGAAAAGGAAAAAAGAGCGCTCCCTGACGCATGTAATGGGAGCGTTTTTTCATTTGGAAAGCCGCACCGCCCTGACCCCGCCCACCACCAGCGAAGCCGCCGCGCAGCCCAGCGCCGCCCCGCGCGCGATCTGAAACGCCTTGGCCGCCTTCACCGCCGCACGGCAGATTTTCAGCGCCTGCGAAACACTATTCTCCTCCATCGAAATCCCCCCTCACTATCAATTGTCAATTGTCAACTGTAAATTCCACTCCATGCGCGATGGCCGGGATGCTCTCCCCCTGCAGCGGCGAGATGGCCGACAGCAGCGCGCCCGTGCCCAGGAACAGCACCCGCCGCAGCGCGCCCGCCCGCAGCGCCGGGAGAATTTCGCCGCACAGCACCGCCGCCGAGCAGCCCACGCCCGAGCCGCCGGCCCCGGCGTCCTGCGCCTTGGTGTCGTAGAGCAGCAGGCCGCAGTCCTTGTGCGCGCCGGAGATATCCAGCCCGCCCTCCGCTTGGGCCAGTTCGCACAGCAGCAGCGAGCCAATCTCCCCCAGGTCTCCCGTGAGAATCACGTCGAAATCGCCGGGTTTTGTGTCCGTGTCCTCCAAAAAGCGCCGCAGGGTGTCCCAGGCCGCGGGGGCCATGGCCGCGCCCATCTCGTTGGCGTTTTTCACGCCCAGGTCCGTCACCTTGCCGAAGATCACCCGGGAGATGCGCGGGCCGCTCGCGCTCTGCCCCAGGATCGCCGCGCCGGCCGCCGTGGCGGTGCGCTGCGCGGTGGGGGGCGCCTGCCCGCCGAATTCCAGGGGGAAGCGGAACTGCTTTTCCGCCGCGCAGAAGTGCGAGCTCGCGCAGGCGCTCACGCGTGTGAAGGCACCGCTCTCCAGGGCGAGCGCCCCCATCGCCAATGCCTGCGCGAAGGTCCCGCAGGCGCTGAACAGCCCCGACAGGGGGATGCCCAGCTCCCGCAGCGCGAAATCCGTGGCCGAGCACTGGTTGATCAAATCCCCGCCCAGGTGCAGATCCACGCCCTGCGCCGTGCAGCCCGCGCTTGTCAGGGCATGGCGCATGGCGGCCTGCTGCAGCCGCGTCTCGGACATCTCCCAGCACTTTTCGCCCAGCCGGGCCTCCGCGAAAATCTCCGCGAAGGCGTGCCCCAGCGGGCCGTCCTTTTCCGTCTGTCCGCCCACCGCCGCCTGGCCCAGGATCGCCGGGCGGCAGGTCAGCTCCGCCGTGCCGCGGCCGATTCGCTTCGCCATATATTATTTACCCCCAAGAAAGTAGAATATGACCCCGTAGATCGTGGCCACCGCGCTGCCGTAGGCCAGCACCGGCCCCGCCAGCCGGAACAGGTTGGCCCCCACGCCCAAAACCAGGCCCTCGCAGTGGTATTCCATCGCGGGGGCGACAATCGCGTTGGCGAAGCCTGTGATGGGCACGCCGGCGCCCGCGCCCGCGTGCTTGCCCAGCTTGTCGTATACGCCCAGCGCCGTGAACACCGCGGTGAGGAAAATCAGCGCGCAGGGCACTATGATCTTCACCTGCTCCTCCTCGAAGCCCAGCTTTTCGAATATCACGTGGAAGCCCTGCCCCAGCGCGCAGATGACCCCGCCCACCAGGAACGCCAGCAGGAAATTCTTCGCGTGCGGGCTGTCCGGCGACGCCTTGTGAACCATTTTTTCATATTGATTGTTGGTTGTTTTCATGATAAAACCCTCCCCGGGAGATAGTTTTCCCGGGGAAGGCGGGGTTATGCGGAGCATTATCTCAGAACATCACGCTTCCCGCCGCCGCTCCGCTGTCCATGGCGTAGGCCGCCGCGCCCTGCGCGCCCAGCACATACCAGGTATCCCCGGCGTAGGTGCCCCGCAGGGCATCCGCGCCCAGCGTAAGCTCATGCCTCACGGAATCCCCCTGCGCGCGGAAGGTGTAGAAGCTGCTGCGGCCGTAATTGTTGTCATACAGCGGCAGCCCGAATAGCCCCTTTTCGGCGCAAACGGAGAGGATTTTGTGGTTCTGCTGAATCTCGCTCCAGGTGTTTGGAATAATTACACGGTCCGCCTCCCTGGGGCGCGCGGGGTCGCTGACGTCGAACAGGGATACCTTCGTGCTGCCGTCCGTGCCGCGCTCGTCGCCGCCCGGGCCGATGCCGATGAGATGCGTCGCGTCCCAGGGGTGCAGGTAGGCCGAAAAGCCGGGCAGCTTCAGCTCCCCCAGAATTTGCGGCGCGGATGGGTTCTCCAGGTCCACCACGAACAGCGGGTCCGTCTGGCGGAAGGTGACGAGATAGCCCTTGCCGCCGATAAACCGGGCCGACTGGATGCGCTCGCCCGGGGCGATGTTTTCGACAGAGCCAACCTGTTTTAAATTGCCGTCAAGAATGGTGATAAAATTCACGGTTTGGCCGTCGCTTTCACGGTTTCCAGTCGTGGCGATCCGGAAATGGCCATTGTATTCGTCCATGGAAAACTGGTTCAGCGGCGCGCCGGGGGCCTCGCCCGCACCCGCGGCTTTGATCTTGCCGCCGGGCAGCAGGTCGAACTTGTAGATCATCGTCTTGTTCCCGATGCCCCACGCGCGCATCGGCCCGCC
>WQTL01000467.1 GCA_009786275.1 Bacillota bacterium
CGCCAGCCGCAAGTGGAGCCACGGCGGGCGGCGGCGCTTCCTGCTGGGCGGGCAGATGCACAGCGTGATGAACTATCCCCTGGCAAACGCCATTTTGCGCTTCGCGCGCAAGGCCGCCGCCGAACAGCTGGCCGAGGTCGTCGAGTCCCAGCTGGAGCACTACCCCCCCTGCGCGATCGCCGGGCTGATGAACCACATCGGCACCCACGATACGCCGCGGGCGCTCACGCGGCTGATGCAAAAGACCGGCCTTGACCATGCCCTTTCCCGCCTGAAGCTCTGCGCGGCGCTGCAATATACGCTGCCGGGGAACCCCTGCGTGTACTACGGCGACGAGGCCGGGCTGCAGGGCGAAAAGGACCCCTTCAACCGGGCGTGCTACCCCTGGGGGCGGGAGGACGAAGACCTCCTCGGCTGGTACCGGGCGCTGGGGGCGCTGCGCGCGCGGCACCGCGAGGCCTTCGCCGGGACGGATTTCCGCCTGCTGAGCGCCATGCTGGGCTGCATCGCGTATATGCGAAGGGATATTGTCGTGATCGCCAACGCCAACCCCCACGGCATTGTGTATGAGCTCCCGCCGGAGCTGCGCGGGGCGGAGGTCCTTCTGGGCGGGGAGCTCACGGACGGCAAGGTGAAGGCGGAGGCCGAAAGCGCGGCGATATTACAAATGCTGAATGCTGAATGCTGAATGCTTAATTGAGGAAAACGTCGCTCCGCGAAAAATCTTGCGCAAAATTAAGGAGAGTGATTATATGCCCAGGCAACAGCCCTATGACCTGGAATTCCAGCCCAAGGAGCGCCGCCGCCGCGACCAGATGCTGCGTTTTTTGGGCGGCTTCGGCGTGATCGTGCTGCTGCTGGGCGTCATCTCCGTCATAGCGGTGCAGCGGGACGGCCTGCTGGACGACTTTCTCAGCGCGCTGCGCCCCACCGAATCCACCACCGAGCCCCCCGAGTGGACCTACAGCGGCAGCGGGCTGTTCCTGCTGTGCGAGACGGACGACACCGGGCAGGACCTGCGCTTTTGCGCCCTGGTGCGCGCGGACGTCACGCAGCGGCAGGTGCACGTATTCCCGCTTTCGCCCCGGGCGATGGCGCCCCACGAGGGGGGGGAGCGCTCCCTGGAGCAGGCGCTGCGCGCGGGCGGCCCCAAGGAGCTCAAGGCCGCGGCGGAAGCCCTCATCGAGGGCACGGTGGACCGCTATATCGCCGGCGGCGACAAGGGCTTCGTCACCGCGGTGAACCTCATGGGCAGCGTCACCGTGCAGGTGGAGAAAAGCATCCGCTACCGCGGCGCGGCGTTTACGCTCACCCTGGCCGAGGGCTCGCAGCGCCTGCAGGGCGACATGCTCCTGCGCTACTTCAGATACCTGGGCACCCTGGAGGAGGGCGGGACCCTCGCGCAGGGCGAGCTGCTGGCGCGCGTGCTGGAGACCTACCTCACCAAGCCCGCCGGCATCGAACTGCTCGAATCGCGCTTCAACAGCCTGATGAACATTTTGCGGACGGATATCTCCGTGAGCGACTTCTATACCCGCCGGGAGCTGCTGCTGGCGCTCCTGGAAAACGGCGGCAAATTAACAGTGGATGTAAAGGAATAACGCATGAGACGACGCAGCTTTCCATGGATGATCCTGCTGGTGCTGGCGGCGGCCGCGCTGGCCGTTACGGGGGTCTCCGCCCTGCGGGGCGGGGGGCTCTTCCCGCGCACGGAGGTGACCACCGAGGAGCCCACGCAGCCCCCCGTCCAGCGGCCCGCGCAGCTGCTCCGCGCCGGGCATACGCGCGGCCACTACGGGAACCTGAACGAGGCGGAGCGGGCGGCCTACGACCTGATCCTGGAGCGCCTGCCGCGCTTCCCCGAAAGCATACGGCTGGCGGATTTAAGCACCGAGGGCCTGGACCGAGTGTTCGCCGCGCTGGTGCTGGACCAGCCTTTGCTGTTCCATATCTCCACCACGAACTATACGAAGCTGACGCAGGAGGGGCAGGCGACGGCCTTCATGCCGGAATACCGCATGGGGCGGGAGGAATACGCCGCGCGCTGCGAGGCCCTGGCGAAGGCCGTGGAGACTTTCGCCGTGCCGGCGGGGGGCACGCCCTTCGACTGCGAGCTGGCCCTGCACGACCAGCTGATCCGCCGCTGCGCCTACGCCGAGGACTTCACCCAGGCGGAAAAGAGCACCGCCTACGGCGCGCTGGTGGAGGGCAGCGCCTCCTGCGAGGGCTACGCCCGGGCCTTTCAGCTGCTGATGGATTTGCAGGGCATCGACTGCTACATCGTCACGGGGGAGGCAACCAATTCGGCCGGGGACGCCGTGGGGCACGCGTGGAACAAGGTGCGCGTCGAAGGCGAGTGGTACCAGACCGACGCCACCTGGAACGACCCCGTCACCGAGGACGGCAGCCACGTGACCAGCCACGCGTACTTCAACCTCACCGACGAGGAGATCGGCCTTTCCCACGAGCTCACCGACACGCGCAACCCCTGCACGGCCACGGCGGCCAACTACTATATCCGCAAGGGGCTTGAGTTTAGCGGCCTGGACCGCGCGGCGGAGGATTTGCTCACCAAGGCCCTGCGCGACGGCATGGCCGCCGGCGACAACGCCGCGGAGCTGCGCTTCAAGGACGGGGACGCCATGAAGGAGGGCCTGCGCTACCTGTTCGACAGGCAGAATATCTACCGCGTGCTGAACAACGCGGCCCTGGGCGGCGCGGATATCCGCACGGACACGCTGTTCCACGCCGACCTGACGCCCCTGCGCGTGGTGCGGCTGCTGCCGGTGAAGAAATAATGCTTAATGTTAAATGCTTAATGCTTAATGATGGAGGTGAGCAGCCGCCGTGCTATAAATAATTAAGCATTAAGCATTAAGAATTAAGCATTGAAGGAGATACACATGGACATCCCCCGCATGGAAGCCGCCGTGCGCGAAATGCTGCTCGCCATGGGCGAGGACCCGGCGCGCGAGGGCCTGCGCGATACCCCGCGCCGCGTGGCGCACATGTATACGGAGCTTTTCGCGGGCCTTGAGGAGGACCCCGCGCAGCATCTGAAGGTGTTCCGCGAGGCGGGCGACGAGATGGTCGTCGTGCGGGACATCCCCTTCTACTCCGTGTGCGAGCACCACCTGGCGCCGTTCTTCGGCAAGGCGCATATCGCCTACCTGCCACGGGGCGGCAAGGTGATCGGGCTTTCCAAGCTCGCGCGCATCGTGAACTGCTACGCCCGCCGCCCGCAGATGCAGGAGAGACTGACCTCCCAGATCGCCGATTTGCTCTACCGGGGCCTGCCCTGCGCGGGGGTGGCCGTGGTGCTCGAGGCCGAGCACCTGTGCATGACCATGCGCGGCGCGAAAGCCTCCGGGGCGCAGACGCGGACCTCCGCCCTGCGCGGCAGCATGCGCGAGGGGCCCACGCGGGCCGAGGCGATGGGGCTGCTGAAGGGCAATTGACAGTTGACAGTTGACAATGCACAATTGAAAGGAGATTCCCCCATGAAACGTGTACCCCTGTTTTTACTGGCAGTGCTGTTGCTCTTATCCGCCTGCGGGCAGATTGCGCCGGAACCTGCAAGCGAAACAACGGCCGAAATCACGGCTGAAATCGAAACCACAACCGAAACAGAAACCACCATCGAAGAGGAAAGCGCCGAAATCACCTGGCGCATAGTGGATGTGAATTCGGAGGAGGGCAGAGAAACCCAGAAATGGCTTGAGGATCAATACAATCAGTTGATCGATGGCGTTCAAGAACCCCGGACGGAATTCCCCATGGGGAAAGACAAAACAATTCGCACGTCCAGCGGGAAAATCACTTTACGGGACAGCAAAACCGGCAAGGATACCACGTTGCTGGAGAAAGAGTATATGGGCGAGGAAACCGACCCAGAAAAAGCCCTGCTGGACGAGGTACCCTGGAGATACCCCAGGCTCATAGAGACGCTTGACGAGCGCTATTTTGTCTATTGCTGGGGCTACTGGGAGGGCAACGGCCAGCCAGCGGTGTATGACACGAAAAATATGCGTACAGTTTCAATTGCATACGGCAAAGGGGATTGGTATACTGGAAAGAAGCTGATTTTCGCGGACGCGCTCTATTTGACAGAAGGCACATATGGCCCTTGGGAGGGCCCGCTGCGCCTGATGCGCGTTGATTTGAAGGCCTTGGACAAACTGAAGGACGGTGAATCGCTGTCGGCTGTGGATGTGATGGCGGAGATTCCCGGCGAAAAGGACGTGAACAACAGGAACTACAGCATCGTGACGCAGGACCAGCGCTATTTTATCATGAATGATTTCGATGGCCTGCGCGTGTATGATTTGCGGCAAAAAAAGCTGGCGCTGGATTGGCCTGTCACAAATTTCGGGCCCGGCGCGGAAGAAGAGTTTAGTGGATCCAGTTTTCTTTTGCTGCACGGCAATAAAATGTATTGGACTGAGCGCGCATACCAGACTGACCTTGCCGGCTATGGAAAATACCTTGCCGAAATCACACTGCCGTAATTGGAGAAGCAAATGCAGCTCATGGCCATCCTGAACGTCACGCCGGATTCGTTTTCCGACGGCGGGAAATACTTCGCCCCGGAAGACGCCATCGCGCGGGCCTTCGAGCTTGAACGGGAGGGCGCGGATATCCTGGACATCGGGGCGCAGTCCACGAGGCCGGGGTGTGAGGTGGTATCCCCCGAGGAGGAATGGAGCCGCCTGCGGCCCGTGCTGGAGGGGCTGCGGGGAAAGCTGGGCGTTCCCATTTCAGTCGATACGTTTTACCCGGAAGTCGCGCGGGAGGCCCTGAAGCTGGGCGCGAACATCATCAACGATGTGAGCGGCGTTGTGAGCGAGGAGATGGCCGCGGCCGTCAAAGCGCATGACGCGGGCTGGGTGCTCATGCACAACCCGGGCGGCGCGGATGCCGAAGGGGAATACGAGGACGTGGTGCGGGAGGTGCGCGCGGCCCTGGAAAACATGGCGGCGCGGGCCATGGCGCTGGGCGTCAAAAAAGAGCGGATTTGGCTGGACCCCGGCATCGGCTTCGGCAAGAAAAAGGACGATAACCTGCGCTTGCTGGCGAATCTTGACGCGGTGAGGCCAGAGGGCTTCGCGCTGGCGGTCGGGGTTTCGCGCAAGCGGGTGACGGGCGGCACGCAGGCGGGCACCCTCGCCGCGCAGGCGGTTGTGCAGTGGGTTGGCGCGGACATTTTGCGCACACATGATGTGGTGCAGGCGGGGCAGGCCGCAAATTTTGTCCGCAACATCTTGCGATTTCGTATTGACAAAACATGTAAAGCCATGTAAAATAGAAAGGCCGAAAATGGAACGCATCTGCATCACCGGGCTGGAGCTGCGCGCCTTTCACGGGGTGAACCGCGAGGAGCGGGAGCACGGGCAAAGCTTCCTGCTGGACCTGGTTCTGGAGGCGGACCTGGCGCGGGCCTGCCGCAGCGACGACCTCGGGGACACCGTGAATTACGCCCGGGTGATCAAAACGGCGGCGGCGGCGTTTACGCGCGAGGCCTGCAATCTGATCGAGCGCGCGGCGGAGGTCACGGCGCAGGCGGTGCTGGGGGAATTCTCCGCTGTGGAGGCCCTCACGCTGCGCGTGCACAAGCCGGACGCGCCGGTGAAAATGACAGTGGACGACATCATCATTGAAATATACCGAAGAAGGGACGGAATGCCGCAATGAGCGAAGCGGTCGTTGGGCTGGGCAGCAACCTGGGGGAGAAAAGCAAGTACCTGCTGGAGGCGGTGCAGGCGCTCAGCCGCCTGCCGGGCACGAAAATCAAGGGGATTTCGGCCATCTATTCCTCCGGGCCGGAGAACGGGGCGGCCGACCAGGAGGACTACCACAACATGGCGGTGAAGGTGGAGACCGGGATGTCGCCCATGGCGCTGCTGGGGGCTTGCCTGGGCATCGAGGCCGCCATGGGCCGGGTGCGCGCCGGGCGGGGGGCCTCCCGGGTGATCGACCTGGACCTGCTGCTATACGAGGGCGTGAAAAACGAGAGCTTCGAGCTCTCGCTGCCGCATCCGCGCCTGCTGCAGCGGGCCTTTGTGCTGCTGCCGCTGAAGGAGCTGTACCCCGCGGGCCGCGCGCCGGGGATTTTCTTCGAGCCCTACTTAAAGGAGACCGACACCGCCGGGGTGCACAAGCTGGCGCAGCGCATCGAGATGGACTGAGAATGCGTTTTTTACATGCAAAAAAGCCGCCGGAGGGCGGCTTT
Organism: Bacillota bacterium; assembly: GCA_009786275.1. GTDB lineage: Bacteria > Bacillota > Clostridia > Oscillospirales > Acutalibacteraceae > WRMQ01. The sequence goes on from WQTL01000467.1 coordinate 6,230, forward strand.
TTGTTGGGGCTTTGGTCATTATGTAGAGACGCACGGCAGTGCGTCTCCATCGTATAGCAAGTGTTGTGCAGGAGACGCACTGCCGTGCGTCTCTACATTCAGATTATATCCTCGCGACCCCGCTGTCCCTTGCCGCCTGGGCCACCGCGGCGGCCACGGCTTTGCCTACGCGCAGGTCGAAGGCCTTGGGGATGATATACTCCGCGCTGAGCTCCTCGTCGGAGATGAGGTTCGCCAGGGCGTGGGCCGCGGCGATCTTCATCGCCTCGTTGATGTCGCTGGCGCGCACGTCCAAGGCGCCGCGCAGCACGCCGGGGAAGCCCAGCACGTTGTTGATCTGGTTCGGGAAGTCGCTGCGCCCGGTGCCCACCACCGCCGCGCCGGCCTCCATGGCCAGGTCCGGCATGATCTCCGGCACGGGGTTGCTCATGGCCAGCACGATGGCGTTTTCGTTCATGGAGCGCACCATGTCCCGGGTGACAATGCCCGGCGCGCTGAGCCCGATGAAGATGTCCGCGCCCTTGAGGGCGTCGGCGATGGAGCCGGAACGGCCGTCTTTGTTGGTGTAGGAGGCGATGTCGGCCTTGTCGGGGGTGAGGTTCGGCCTGTCGGCATAGATGATGCCCTGGCGGTCGACGAGGATCTGGTCCTTCACGCCCATGCTCTTGAGCAGCTTCGCGCAGGCGACGCCCGCGGCGCCCGCGCCCGCGAAGACCACCACGCAGTCCTCCAGCTTTTTGCCCACGACCTTCAGCGCGTTGATGAGCGCCGCGAGGGACACGATGGCGGTGCCGTGCTGGTCGTCGTGGAAGATCGGGATATCGGTCTTCTCCTTGAGCTGCCGTTCGATCTCGAAGCAGCGCGGGGCGGAGATGTCCTCCAGGTTCACCCCGCCGAAGGAGCCAGCCAGAAGCTCCACCACGCGCACGATGTCCTCCACCTTCTTCGAGCGCACGCACAGGGGAATGGCGTCCACGCCGCCGAACTCCTTGAAGAGCACGCATTTGCCCTCCATCACGGGCATGCCCGCCTCGGGGCCGATGTCGCCCAGGCCCAGCACGGCGGTGCCGTCCGTGACCACCGCCACGGTGTTCCAGCGGCGGGTGAGCTCGTAGGATTTGTTGATGTCCTTCTGGATCTCCAGGCAGGGCTGCGCCACGCCGGGGGTGTAGGCCAGGGACAGGGCCTCCTTGTTGTCCACGGGGGCGCGGGAGACGACCTCAATTTTGCCCCGCAGCTTCTCGTGCAGCTTCAGGGATTCGACGGCGTAGTTCATGGGGGTGCTCCTCTCGGTTTTCATATTTTTACCAGTGTACACGAATCACGTGCAAAAGTCAAGAAAAAAAGCGTTGCATTCGCGGAAAAACTGTAGTATCATTATGATAAATCATGAGCTTTACCCCTCGGAGGCCCTATGAATACCATCCCGGACGGCGTCTATCCCACCATGGTGACGCCCTTCACAGACGATTTGCGGGTGGACTGCGCCGCGCTGCCCCCGCTGCTGCGCTGGTACGAGGCCCGCGGCGCGGTGGGCGTGTTTGCCCTTTGCGCGTCAAGCGAGATCAAGCATCTCACGTTCGAGGAGCGCCTGGGGATTTTGCGCACGCTGATGCGGGCGAAAAAGCCCGGCACCGTGGTGCTCGCCTCGGGCCATGTGGAGAGCGGCTCCGCCGCGTTCACCCGGGAGGCGCGGGCCTTCGCCGCCGAGGGCGCGGACGTCTGTGTGTTCGTCACGAGCCTTGCCGCGGCGCGGGACGAGGGCGAGGACATTTTTTTGCGCCGCCTGGAGGCCGCCGCCAAAGCCCTGGGGGATACCCCGCTGGGACTCTACGAGTGCCCGGGGCCCTACAAGCGGCAGCTGCCGCCGGAGACCATACGGCGCCTGCCGGAGATCGGCAATTTTGTGTTCCTGAAGGACACGAGCTGCGACCTTGAGAAAATCAAGGGGAAGCTGGCCGCGGCGCGGGGGACGGCCCTGAAGGTTTACAACGCCAATACGGCCACGCTCCTGGAGAGCCTGCGGGCGGGCTGCGCGGGCTACTGCGGGGTGATGGGGAACTACCACCCGCGGCTGTACGCAAAACTCTGCGAAATATACGCGTCAGACCCGGCGCTTGCCGAACGCCTGCAAGCGTTTCTGGATACGGGCTTCGGCATGCGGCAGCTGTACCCGGTGTGCGCGAAGTATCACCTGCAATTGGAGGGCGTGCCCATGGGGCTTGCCTGCCGAAGCAGGGACGCGGGTGAATTCACGCGGGAGCAGCGAAAAAAGATAGAGCGTCTGAGAGAAATGGCGCGGCAATTTGAACAGGAGAGTATGCGACCATGAACATCTGGCACGACATCAGCCCCGAGCGCATCCGCCCGGAGAGCTTTTACGCGGTGATTGAGATCACCAAGGGCAGCAAGAACAAATACGAGCTGGACAAGGCCACCGGCATGCTGCGCCTGGACCGGATTCTCTACACCTCCACGCATTACCCCGCCAACTACGGCTTCATCCCCCGCACCTATGCCCAGGACGGCGACCCCCTGGACGTGCTGGTGCTGTGCTCCGAGCCGATCATCCCGGCCTCGCTGGTGCGCTGCACGCCCATCGGCATGCTGTCCATGATCGACGAGGGCTTCGCGGACGACAAGGTCATCGCCGTGCCCGTGCACGACCCGGTCTACAACGGCTACCGCAACATCGCCGACCTGCCCAAGCATATCTCCGACGAGATCATGCACTTCTTTTCCGTCTACAAAACCCTGGAGGGCAAGGTCACGGCCATCGAAGCCGTCACCGACGCCGCCGAGGCGGTGAAGGCGATCGCGCGCGATATCGCGACGTATAACCGGATGCGGCAAAACGGCGATTTCGCAATCCTGGACCGATGAAAACATATTTAAAGCTATATTGGGCCAAATACAAGCGGCTGTTCCTGGCCTCCGTGAGCTGCGTGGCCTGCGAGGCGGCCTGCGACCTGTTCCAGCCGCGGCTGATGTCGCGCCTGATTGACAATGGGGCGGCCTTGGGCGACCTGAACTACGTGCTGCGGATGGGCCTGGTGATGCTCGGCGTCACCGGGCTGGGTGCGCTGTTCGCCATGACCCGCAACTACACGGCGTCCATCGCCTCCCAAGGCTTCGGCGCGGACCTGCGGCACGACCTGTTCGCGAAGATACAGTCCCTTGACCTGGCCGACATGGACCGCTTCGAGGGCGGTTCCCTCGTCACGCGCATGACCAGCGACATCACCCAGCTGCAAAACTTCGTCAACGGGATGATGCGCGTGTTCTTCAAGGCCCCCATCATGTGCGCGGGCTCGATGATCATGGCCACCGCGCTGAATGTACGCACCGCCTTCGTGATCGTGCCGGTGGTGATCCTGGTGGGCTTCGTCATCGCGCTGAGCATGAAGATGACCTATCCGCGCTTCGCCAAAGTGCAGCAGGCCCTGGACCGGCTGAACACCTCCATGCGGGAGTACCTCGCTGGCATCCGGCTGGTGAAGGCTTTCCGGCGCTTCAAAGAGGAGCAAAGCCGCTTCGCCGCCGCCAACGAGAGCCTCACCGACGAGACCGTGAAGGCCAACCGGGTGCTGGCCGTGCTCTCGCCCTGCATGGCCCTGGGGGTCAACCTGGGCATCGCCGCGATGGTGCTGCTGGGCGCGCGCTGGGTGGGCGCGGGGGACATGCGCGTGGGCGAAATCGTGGCCTTCGTCACCTATATGACGCAGCTGCTGAGCAGCCTGGGGCATGTGTCGAATATTTTGAATATGTTCGTAAGGGTGCGGACTTCCCATGAGAGGATTGGGGAGGTGTTCGGGGTTACACCCTCTGCCGTGTGCGCCGCACCACCCCCTCGGCGCTTCGCACCGGCCCCCCAAGGGGGGCATCCTGACGAACCGCTGGTTGGATTTGATGGAGTGGGTTTCGCCTATGCCGGCTCCACCGGGCAGGCGGCGCTGGAGGGGATTACATTTACTCTGGCGCGGGGCGAAACGCTGGGCATTATCGGTCCCACGGGCTCGGGAAAGAGCACCCTTGCGGCGCTGCTCATGCGCTTTTATGAGGCGACGCGGGGGGAGATTCGCGTCGCGGGCGTGCCCATAAGCGCCATGCCCGAGGACGAGTACTACACGCGCGTCGCGCTGGTGCCGCAGACGGCGATGCTGTTCACCGGCACGGTAAAGGAGAACCTCCTCTGGGGCAGGGAGGACGCAACCGAAGAGGAGATCGAACAGGCGGCCAAAGCGGCGCAGGCGCACGGCTTCGTGACGGCCATGCCGGAGGGCTACGACACGCTGATCGGCCAGAACGGCGTGAACCTTTCCGGCGGGCAAAAGCAGAGGATATCCATCGCGCGGGCGCTGCTTCGCGGGCCGGAAATACTGGTGCTGGACGACTGCACCAGCGCCCTGGACAGTCTGACGGAGGCGAAGATACGGCAGGCGCTGCAAAAGCCCCCTTCTTCAGAGGGGGGCGGCGCACAGCGCCGGGGG